>RDYZ01000297.1 GCA_004293855.1 Oscillatoriales cyanobacterium
TATGCGATGCAGGGCGATCGCGAAAAATGTCTGGCTGTCGGTATGAATGGCTATATCACGAAACCGATTCGGACGGAGGATCTGCGTGAGGTGCTCGAACGTGTCCAGCAATGGCGCAAATCTAGCCCTAGCCCCAAACTCTCCCCACCACTGGAAGCGTGGGAGGGTCCGACACGGCCACCATTACCCGAGAACCAACCGCTGAAGGCGCTAGCGTCCCACGGGCCTGTAGGGTCCGATCGTTCCCATTATCCAAGCTGGGTTGATCGTGTGCCTCCCCCCGTGGAACGGGAGCCAGTCCAAACCACAACTCCCCGTCTGGTCGCAACCAGTGCACAGGAAAGATCCGATGAGAGATCCGAAGCCACGAACCCCAAGGTCATGCCGGAGCATGAGGTTCAGCCCAAACTAGAGCGTGAGGTATGTCCTGAGATGGCGAGCCCAGACGAAGCGGAGGATTTCCCCGTGATCGATCGTGACATTATCCATTCCCTGGCTCAGATGGCCGGATCGCGAGCCGTGGGGTTAATCACGAGTATTATTCAGGCGTATCAGGAGGACGCACCGGCCTATTACGCGGCGATCCAAACGGCGATCGAGACCGATGATGCTGATGGATTGCGCAAAGCCGCCCACACCCTGCGATCGAGCAGTGCGAATCTCGGCGGCTTGAGCTTGGCGAATGTGTGCAAGCAGTTAGAGGATCTCGGGCGAGCCGGTACAACCCAAGGAAGTGCCGAGGCGTGGCCGCTGTTACAACACCACTATGGTCGGTTTCTTGATGCTTTGAAAGACCTGGCGATCGAAATTGGAGCCTGATCGTTCCATAAGGTCGGTTTCCCTGCGATCGAAGCGGCATGTTTACCATAGGAAGGAAGTCGTCCGCGATCTCTGATTCGGCCCTCTTTCCGATCGCACGCGATCGAGGCGTTGTTCTCCGCCTGTCCACGCTCCACGCTGCGATGATCCATCACCCCCAAGGCAGGACCCACACCGATGGCTACCCCAACCGACTCGCCCAACCCACCGTTTATCATTCCCGAACGATCGCTCGATCGCGACTGCACCACCCTGTCGCGCCACGTCCTCCAGCAACTCCAAAGTTTTTCGCCCGACGCTCAGGATCTCAGCGCCCTGATGGGACGCATTGCCCTTGCGGGTAAACTCATCGCCCGACGCCTTAGCTGTGCGGGGATTGTGGATGGTGTCCTCGGGTTTGCCGGTTCGGAAAACGTCCAGGGTGAAGCCGTGAAAAAGATGGATGTGTACGCCAACGAGGTGTTTATCTCGGTCTTTAAGCAAAGCGGCTTGGTGTGTCGCTTGGCGTCGGAGGAGATGGATGAGCCGTATTACATCCCAGAAAATTGCCCGATCGGACGCTATACCCTGGTCTACGATCCGATCGATGGATCAGGTAACATTGACGCCAACCTCAACGTCGGCTCGATCTTTGCCATTCGTCAACAGGAAGGCGAAGACACCACCGGCGAGGCCAAAGATCTCCTGCAAAACGGTCACAAGCAGATTGCAGCGGGCTACATCCTATACGGCGCAAGCACGATCCTGGTCTACACGATCGGTCAGGGTGTCCACGCCTTCACCCTCGATCCCAGCCTCGGCGAATTTATTCTTTGGCAAGAAAATCTTCAAATTCCCAAACACGGCAGTGTCTACAGCGTGAACGAGGGCAACTTCTGGCAGTGGGACGATGCAATGCGCGACTACATCCGTTATGTCCACCGTCATGAAGGCTATACCGGACGCTACAGCGGCGCTCTCGTGTCCGATTTCCATCGAATTTTGCTCCAAGGTGGGGTCTTTTTGTATCCCGGTACAACGAAACAGCCCGAGGGCAAACTACGCTTACTCTACGAATCGGCACCGCTGGCGTTTCTCGTAGAACAGGCGGGAGGTCATGCCAGTACGGGAACTCAGGCGGTTAATGATGTGGTTCCCAACAAGTTACATCAACGCACACCGCTGATCATCGGCAGTGTGGAGGATGTGGCGTTGGTGGAATCTTTTATTCACGATCGTCAGCAACGCGACCCAAGCGACCCGAGCTAATTCACACCGCAACAGTCCCTGGAATCCAAGTGGCTCCGGTAAGCTAGGGGCGGATTCATTGATTGACCTGTGAACCCGAATTCCTAGAGCCTGACTTCGATTCATTTGCTTCGCGAACGTTAAGGTCTGCCCAACTTGCTGCCATGAGAGAGCCGACGTCTACCGCTGCCCCCGATATCTCCGTTGGGGGAAACCTTTACCCCGTCCTGATACGCATTGCCCGCCATACCTACCACACCTATCTCGACGATCTCGAACGCACCGGCACGGATCGCCGCGATCGCCCAATCGGTGTGGCGGTCGATCGGGTGAGTCATCGTGCCACCGTCATCCTCCAACCGACCCAGCCTCTCCTCCCCCAGGAATACCTCGTCCCGCTCCACCTGATCGACCCGAATGATTTACTGGGGGCAACTCGCCCATGAGTTACGAGTTAATGTTGCTGATCGTGCGTTGGGTGAATGCGGCGATCGTGTTGCTGCTGGGCTCGGCGATCGGCAGCTTTTTGAACGTGGTCATTTATCGCGTTCCGGCTAATCTATCCCTCTGGTGGCCGCCCTCCCGTTGTCCCAAATGTTTTCATGAATTGGGTGTGACCGAAAATATTCCGGTTCTGGGCTGGCTACGCTTGGGCGGACGCTGCGCCCACTGTCGCACCCCAATTTCCGCCCGCTATCCCATCATCGAGGCCATTACGGGGGGAATCTTTCTCGCCGTGTTTTACCTGAATGCCGAAACCTGGTCGATCGCCCTGGTCAGTCAGTGGGTCATGCTGTCCTGGCTGTTGTCTTTGGCGATGATCGATCTGGACACAATGACGCTCCCCAATCCCCTAACCCAGTGGGGAGTGTTCATGGGGTTAGGGTTTAATGGGGCGATCGCGTGGCAAACCAGTCTCATTGATGGATCAAGCAGTTGGACGGATCACCTCGCGGCTAGCGGTAGTGCCATGTTTGCCAGTTTACTGGGGGCGATGGTGGGACTGTGGGGACTCGATGCCCTGCGTCTGTTGGGGTCGATCGCCTTTGGCAAAGAAGCCATGGGAGCCGGGGACAGCAAATTTCTGGCGGGGATTGGGGCGTGGTTGGGCTGGCCGTTGGTATTGCTGACGATATTTGCGGCCTGTGCGATCGGGGCTGTGGTGGGTAGTGTGGCGATCGGACTGAAGCGGCTCGGGCGATCGCAACCCATCCCGTTTGGGCCGTTTTTGGCGATCGGTGCTGCGATCGCCTTAATTTGGGGTCAAGCGATGCTGTGCTGCGATCGCCTTAATTTGGGGTCAAGCGATGCTAGATGCCTATCTTGGTTGGTTTGGGGTAGCGGGCTAGGTCGGGTGTGATCAGATTATGCGATCGCGCTGCGGTTCCCCGTCTCAGGAGCCTGTCCTACGGCCTTTAATGCAAACGCAGGGTCTCGGTGGGTTGGCTTAAATGGGAAATGTCACAATTCAAAACAAGGCGAGCCTGGGTGACCGCTAGTTCTTGGTTAGGTGGCAGGGTCGTGTGATCCAGGGTGCGATCGATGCGTGTGAGACAACACAGTGGAGCCTTGACGATCGGGCGATCTGCCATCAAACCCCAGATCATGCCGTGAACGGTGGCTCCATGACCAACAAATAAAATATCCTGGCGCTCCGGTGTGGACTGCTGATCCCGTGCGGCCTGTTCGAGAATGGCCCGATCGGCGATCGCCCGAGCGGTTTGGCCTGATCGATCTAAACAGTGCGGTTCCGTCTCGGGATAGCGCGGCTGCGTCATCGATTGATAGGCCGGATCAAGGTGGGGAAAATCGGCCTGTAGCTCGGCGATCGGTGCCGTTTGCGGCATTTCGGTCATCCAATCCGAATTCAACCATTCGCATAACCCCCGCTCAAGCTGAATCGGCAAATCCAACACCTTCGCTACCGCGTGAGCCGTTTGGACACAGCGACGAAAAGGTGAGGCAACAATCTGTCGGATCGGTTCTGGGCGCAGTCGATCGGCGAGTTGCTGCGCTTGAATTTCGCCGTCCTCAGATAACGGTGGATCGTAGCGACGCACCGCCGTATTGAACCATTCGGGATGCACAAAATCGAGGCGGTTACCGTGGCGTGCGATCCAAATTGTTTGGTGAGAGACAGTCATAACACAGCGAGAAGTTAGGGAACCGCGATCGTCGCTAGCAATTCACGAACGATATCTTTCGCCGATCGTCCGCCACTGGGGACAATGCGATGGACAAGCACGTGGGGCGCGATTCGCTTCACATCATCGGGTAACACGAAATCGCGTCCCTGGAGAAACGCCAATGCTTGACTCGTGCGCTGCAAGGCCACGGTTCCCCGAGGACTCACCCCCAGGGCTACTTCAGGATGTTCGCGCGTTTGTCGCACCAGCGCCAGGATGTAATCCTGAATACTGGATTCCACCTTGACCTGAGTACAGCGCGATCGTAAATCCTGGAGCTGATCCAAACTGAGGCAGGGGGATAAGCGTTGGGACTGCGATCGGGGATGGGATTGCAGACGCTGTAACATTTGCAGTTCTTCGTCACGGGTCGGATAACCGAGGGAAAAGGCGATCGCAAACCGATCCATCTGCGCTTCCGGTAGGGGAAACGTACCTTGATATTCCACAGGGTTTTGCGTGGCGATCGTAAAAAACGGATCATCGACCGCCCGCGTTACACCATCAACGGTCACCTGCTGCTCTTCCATCACCTCCAATAACGCCGACTGCGTCCGGGGTGTGGCTCGGTTAATTTCATCCGCCAGCAACACATTGGCAAACACCGGCCCTGGTAAAAATTGAAACTCGCCGGTTTGGGGATTCCAAATATTGGTTCCGGTAATATCGCTGGGCAAGAGGTCAGGCGTACACTGCACACGCTGAAATTTGCCACCGATCGACGTTGCCAAGGACTTCGCTAGCAGGGTTTTGCCAACGCCCGGAACGTCTTCGAGGAGGGCATGACCATTGCACAAGAGCGCAACCAGTACGAGGGTGATCGCCTCCTCTTTCCCCACGATCGCTAAGTTGAGGTTTTCGCGCAGGCGTTGCAGTTCGGGGACGGGTGATGGGGACGGGCTCGCGTTTGCGTTCATGGGCGCTTTCAAATTCCGCAGTCAGAGTAGTAAACCAGTGGAGGACATTTAGGGGGATGTCGCTAACAATGCCACCGCACGATCGCGATCGCGCTGAATTTGCGCCTTTAGGTCATCCAGTGAGGCAAATTTTTCCTCCGGTCGCAAAAAGTGTAACAACTCAATGGAAAGACAGCGACCATACAAATTGCCGCTCCAGTCGATTAAATGCACTTCGACCGTCGGGCGAGTGCCATTCACGGTCGGGCGACAACCAATGTTCAGCACGCCCGCGATCGGTGTCTCCCCATCGGTGAGCCACACCCGACCGGCATAGACGCCCCAGCGTGGCAAAAATTTATCCGGGGGTAAATGAATATTCGCGGT
>RDYZ01000006.1 GCA_004293855.1 Oscillatoriales cyanobacterium
GCCGGACTGAGGGCCGCGCGATCGTGGGCGATCACCAACTGTAGGCGTTGTTTCACAGCCGATCGGCTGCTTGTCTCGCGATTGCGGTTAAATAAGCGTCCGATTAGTTGCATGAACATAACAGCGTGAAACTAACAGCCAAAATCTGAGTTAAGCCTGGGGATATACACCCGTTTTAACAGGTTCCGAAGCAAACCGTTCTACTTTTCCAAGATCAGCGCTAAAACAAGCGTTTTGTCAAAAAGTTTTTCACCCGAGTGAGCCAATTTTCATCCGGAGGCGAGAGATCGAGAAACTCCACCTCCTGGCCTTCCAAACGGCTAGCGATATTATCGAAGGCTTGACCAGCCAAGGATAACTCCTCATTTAGCACCAACGGTTCGCCCCGGTTGGTGGAAACGATGACCTGTTCATCATCGGGAACAATACCAATTAACGGTATCGCGAGCAGTTCGCGCACGTCGTCCACCGACATCATGTCATTGGCCGCCACCATGTGCGATCGCAAGCGATTCACGATCAGACGAATCGATCGCACACCGCCCGCTTCGAGCAACCCGATGACCCGATCCGCATCCCGTACCGCTGCAATTTCTGGCGTTGTCACGACGATCGCTTCACGCGCTGCTGCGATCGCATTTTGAAATCCCTGCTCAATCCCCGCCGGACAATCCACCACCACATAATCAAATTTTTTCGCCAGGGCTAGGACAAGCTGGCGCATCTGACGCGGCTGAATGGCATCCTTCAGGCGATGTTGCGCCGCAGGCATCAACGCCAGCGTACTTTGGCGCTTATCACGGACGATCGCCTGATCCAAGCGGCACTCCCCCGCCAAGACCTCCACCGCCGTATAGACAATGCGATTTTCCAAACCCAGCAACAGATCCAGATTGCGGAGACCAAAATCAGCATCAATTAAGATCACCTTCTTGCCCCGCTTGGCCAGAGCCATGCCGAGATTCGCGGTTGTGGTCGTTTTGCCGACCCCACCTTTACCGGACGTAACGACGATAATGCGGCTCATTACTTACAGAACGCAGTTGAACTAAGTTGGATTAACACTAGAAATTGAATGGATAACCGACCGGAGGCGAACGCTAGTGAAACCGCTAGCATGACGCACGGTACAGCGCCATAACGAATTCTGATCGCGCTGCCTCTTTCTACACCACACCGTGGGTGTGATCAGGGGCGGTGACAGACAGGACAAAACCATAGCGGATCTATCCAGCGAGACATCAACGCAGCCCAGCCGGTGACACAGCAGACCCGATCGTCTGACCCAATGTACCACAGGCGATTTACGCACCGGAGCGATGCTGAATCGATCGTCAATTCGCCACCATTTCAGCGGCGAAAAATGAAAATGACCCCCAATTTGTGATTGAGAGTCATTGCGAGAAAATGGATCAATTAATACAACTCTAAAAAGTAACGATTTTATAATCCTGAATTACTCCACCAATTCATAAAATCGAACTTAATTTTAATCGAGATAACCCATAAGCAAGCTCGCATCGTCGAGATCGTTAGAAGCCACCGGGCGACTTCCCCCCATCACAGAGTACTGTTCGCTAATCACCAGGGTGCTAGCGGAGACGGGGCGAATACCGGAAGCCTTGATCGTGTCACACACCGTCAGAGCACTGGCAAAAATGGGGCGAGAACCACCCACAGCGGAAAATGTTTCGACAATTTTGCTGGTGCTGGGCTCCACCGGGCGATTGCCGAGATAGCTCGGTCGTACGTTGAGAGCGCTTTCGGCCTCTGCCTCACCTTTCACGGTAAGAGCGGCGGTTGCTGGCTGATCGTCTTTAGTTGCAGTCACGGTATCTGATTCCTTTGTGCTATCAGTGGGAGCAGGGCGATTGTCGGTGTTGGGAGCGGTCGGTTCAGGGGTCTGAGCGCTATTGGGGTTGGGCTTTTGCGAGGTGGTCTTACGCCGCCGAGTGCTGGTGCTGCGCGTTTTTGGAGTATTCGGGGTGGTCATAATAGTCGCGGGTGATTCGCTATTTTTTAACGTGTCCCAATAGTCTCAGCACGAATGCAGATTGAAAACCAAGCTGGCAGAAAGCCGTTTGATTGGGGGGAATCAAGCTAGGGCCAGTCTTCAACGAGAGAAGGTGGGCTAGACTTGATGGCGACCGTTTAGCTGCGGACGCCCCGTGGATTCGGGTCGGTCATCAATGAATCGTAGAACCCTGGTTGGGTTAGCCGTTAACGCCCAACCCAACAAAAAACTAGGGGCTGTAACCCGTGCTGGGTAAGCGCTAGAAATTTAATTGATGACAGCCCCTAACGAATGCAATAGTTGCAGCTCATTTTTATCCGGGTATTTTAGTTTTTTTTGGGATCGCTGTAAACAGACCACAAATTAACAATACATATGGTCATGATTGCAGCTCGTCGCCCCCGTTTGGGTTAAACCTTGTAACGGTTTTTTGGGGATGGTGGCGGGCTTATGTCATGGTGCGATCGGAAGGTGTGATCCCCGAATTCACTGTGAATACTTCAGTCTGGGTCAATCCGAGCCCACTGGACTGACTGTGCTATGTTCCTAAATACGGTGCGTTTCCATCCGATCGGCAATCGCTTGCGTGTTACTCCCTGATCGTGTTGACAGGAAATGACGACCCACATTTTCTGATTGATGTAGTCCTGCCGCCACCCTTACCGATTTCGCCTGAAGTACAAATCGATCTATGTCCACTCTCGTCATCGTCGAATCTCCGACCAAAGCACGCACCATTCAGAAATATCTCCCCAAGGGCTACCGCGTTGAGGCATCCATGGGGCATGTGCGCGATTTGCCCCAATCGGCGAGCGAAATTCCGGCGGCATATAAAAAGGAGAAGTGGTCCCAACTGGGGGTGAATGTCGAGGCGGATTTTGAGCCGATTTATGTGGTGCCACGTGATAAGAAAAAGGTGGTGAAGGCGCTAAAGGATGCGCTGAAGCAGGCGGATGAGCTGGTGCTGGCGACGGATGAAGATCGGGAGGGGGAGAGCATCAGTTGGCATTTGCTGGAGGTGTTGAAGCCGAAAGTGCCGACGAAGCGCATGGTGTTCCATGAGATTACCGAGGAGGCGATTTTGCACGCGATCGCCAATTGTCGCGATATTGATGTGCAGTTGGTTCATGCCCAGGAAACCCGGCGAATTCTCGATCGGCTGGTGGGCTATACGCTCTCGCCGTTGCTGTGGAAAAAAATTGCGCCGAAGCTGTCAGCGGGACGGGTGCAGTCGGTGTCGGTGCGGCTGTTGGTAATGCGGGAGCGGGAGCGTCGCGCCTTTGTGAAGGGGGCGTATTGGGATCTCAAGGCGCAACTGACCAAGGATTCGATTCCCTTCAGTGCCAAGCTGGTGTCGGTGGATGGCACGAAGGTGGCGACGGGGAGCGATTTTGATGAGGCAACGGGCAAGATTAAGGCGGGCAAAAAGGTCAAGCTGCTCGATCGCGCGGAAGCGGAAGCCTTGCTGGCGACGATCGACGGTCAACCCTGGCGCGTCACCAAGCTGGATGCAAAATCCTCGAAACGCAAACCCGCCCCGCCGTTTACGACCTCAACCCTGCAACAGGAGGCCAACCGCAAGCTTCACCTTTCGGCTCGTGACACGATGCGAGTCGCCCAAAGCCTCTATGAAAATGGCTATATCACCTACATGCGGACGGATTCGGTGCATCTGTCCACCCAGGCGATCGAGGCGGCTCGTAACTGTGTGGAGCTGAAGTACGGCAAAGAGTATCTCAGCCCCAAGCCACGCCAGTACGCCACGAAAAATAAGAGCGCTCAAGAAGCTCACGAAGCGATCCGGCCAGCGGGTAGCACCTTCCGCACGCCCAAAGAGACGGGGCTGAAGGATCGCGATCTGGCGCTGTACGATTTGATTTGGAAACGGACGGTGGCTTGCCAGATGGCGGAGGCGCTCCAGACGTTTATTACGGTGGATTTACAGGTGGCGAATGCGGGTTTTCGCACCTCGGGCAAACGGATCGACTTTCCCGGATTTTTCCGTGCCTACGTGGAGGGGTCGGATGATCCCAATGCGGCGCTCGACGATCGCGAAGTTATTCTCCCCACCCTCGCCGTGGATGATCAGCCGGACTGTCAAGCGGTGGAGCCAGTCGGCCACGAAACCCAGCCGCCTGCCCGCTACTCGGAAGCCTCCCTCGTCAAAACCCTGGAAAGTGAAGGCATTGGCCGTCCGAGTACCTACGCCAGCATCATCGGCACGATTATCGATCGCGGCTATGCCCAACTCCAAGGCAACGCACTGATTCCAACCTTTACCGCCTTTGCCGTTAGCGCACTCCTCGAAAAGCATTTTCCTGACCTGGTTGATACCCGTTTTACGGCGCGAATGGAAGAAACCCTAGACCGCGTTTCGACCGGCGACGTGGATCATTTGCCCTACCTGAAAACCTTCTATTCGGGCGATCGGGGACTCGATACCCAAGTCAAAGCGCAAGAGGAACATATTGACCCCAGCCAAGCCAAAACCGTCCAACTGGAAAACCTGTCGGTGAAAGTCCGCATTGGGAAATTTGGCCCCTATCTGGAAACGGAGTACGAAGGCGAGCCGGTCACTGCCTCGATTCCGCACAACCTCACGCCCGCCGACCTCAGCGCGGCACAGGTCAAGGTTTTAATCGAGCAAAAAACCAAAGGCCCCGAAAGCATTGGGACGCATCCCGAAACCGGTGAGCCGATTTATGTGCTCATTGGTAGCTATGGCCCCTACGTTCAGCTCGGGGATGTGACGGAGGACAATCCCAAACCGAAGCGCACCTCATTACCGAAAGGCGTCACGCCCGAAACCCTCACCCTTGAGATGGCGATCGGCTTGCTTGCCCTGCCCCGCCTGTTGGGAACCCATCCCGAAACGGGGAACAAAATCCAAACCAACCTTGGACGCTTTGGCCCCTACGTGGTGCATAAAAAAGGCGGGGAAGAGGGCAAAGATGACTATCGATCGCTCAAGGTGGCGATGGGTGATGATGTGCTGACGATCGACTTGCCCCGCGCTTTGGAAATTCTCGCGGAACCGAAACGCACCCGTCGCCGTGCGGCGAAAAAACCGCTGCGTGAGCTGGGGAATAGCGGTGATGAGCCGATCGCGATTTTCGATGGCCCCTACGGCCCTTACATTAAATACAAGCGTAAAAATGTGTCTCTCCCAGAAGGGGCAGATGTGGAACAATTCACCCTAGAACAGGCGATCGAGCTGGTCGGCGCGAAGAAAACCCCTTCTAAAACCACCAGCAAAACCACAGCAAAAAAATCTACGGCCAAGACAACCACCACTAAAAAGGCGACGACCAAAAAGGCCACCACCACTAAAACCACAGCGAAGAAGACCACCTTAACCTAGGGCGTGTCCGTCATTCATCATTAAACTTCGATCGACCCAGGCTAAACGCATACTCGTCTGGATCGATCGTGTGTCGATTGATCGACGGGTCTAAAAACCCTTAGTCCAATTTTTGCAACGGACGCTCATAGGCTTTGACGCTGGCGGGGCGAAACTTCCGCATGATCGCGTTGGCTTGCTGGATTTTGAATCGATCGGCTTTCACCACGATCGGATATTCCCCCGCTTTGATCCGATCGCGATACGGACGCATATCGCCCGATCCCAAAATTAAGCTCGTACCACCACTGACAAACAGCCCCCCCATAGCTCCGCCGATCGCACCTAGGACACCGCCAATAATCTGATTACCCAAAACGCCCGCCCACTCAAACGTTTGCAGTCCCGTAATGGAATTAAAAACAAAACCCCCGGCAAATCCAAACGGGGTGATCCAAGACATCATGGTCAGAGCCCGTTTTCGGGTTTCTTCATGGGGATCGATTAAGCCGTATTCGTCAGGGGTGGTGTAACCGCCGCCAAGAATCGTGGCAAAACCGGACAGTCCCTTGGCTTCGAGCGCGGTATAGGCCGCTTCCGCAGAAATGCGATCGGAAAAGACCGTAACGAGATATTCCATAGTGTTGGGTTGTGATTGGGCTAAATTTTACGTTGATATTATGGGAGTCTGTTGATTAACTATAGGATCAGGTCGCAGAATCAGCCCGTGCCAACTGCCGATCGTCCGGCCAGGGGCGAGAACGCATGGGATACACTGAGTAGCACGCGGAGGCTAGCGCTGCCGCGCCCGATCGTGATTGCTGCGATCGCGGCTCGACCCACCCCCTCAACGTAACCGCCATCGTTCGGACGACAGCCACCATGGGAACCTGGAAATTCTTGGTACAGCGTGAAGGAAAACAATCGTGGACGGCCCTTGAAGGCGATGTGATGTCCTTGGAACCCGGTCGCTATCGGATTGCGGCGCGGGCTCCGGTGGCCAATACGCCGATCGCGATCGAGATTTCGGTGATGCAGCCGGACGGTGAGCGTCGTCACTATCGCCGCAGCACACGGACCAATGACGATGGACTGTTGGCGGTGATTCCCTTTACGGACCTGAGTGATGGGAATTGGATGCTGAACTGTCAAACGATGGGCAATCCTGGGGTGGTCGAGACAGCATCGATGGCATGGCAAGTGATTGAGCCAGCGCGGATCGAGGTGGCTGATCCCTGGGCAGAGCCGGAGGATGGCGATGGGGTCAGTGCGGCGGATCGTGCAGATGATGCGGACGAGGCGACGGGTGTGGCGGCTGTTGCGATCGAGCTAGATAGCGATGCCGTGCCAAATCTCGGAGAGCTCGATGATACCTCTGAGAGCGGCTTAGAGACGATCGGCGAGCCGGATAGCATGGCGCTGGATGAGCCTAACCCCACCCCGATCACACCGGAACCGATCACGATCAATCAGGATGCCCTCAATCCCTTAGAAGACAATACCGAGGCATTACCGATCGCAGCCGTGGAGGCAGTCGGTGACCGACAGCTACAACCCGATGAGACTCAACTCGAAGAACCTCAAACCAGCGGTAGCACTGATACGGAGGATGATCAGGCGAGCGAAACCACGGACTGTTTAACCGAGGATGCCCCGATCGACGAGCCACACCGTACGAATGTGATCGCCATGCCAGGGATAACCGCTCATTTACCCGCTGCGTGGATTGATCCGGCAGAGTCCTTCGAGGTCGAGCCGATCAAGGTGGCGGACACGATCGCCGTCTCCGAGATTTTGCAGGGTGCAAAAATTTCAGAGGGTTTAGAGGTCTCAGAAGTTTCAGGAATTTCAGAGAGTTCAGAAACTGTAGAAGTCTCAGGAGTTGCAGAAATTTCAGAGAGTCCAGAGAGTTCAGATGGTGTCAAAAATTCGGAAGTTCCAGAAATTTCAGAGAGTTCAGAAGTTTCAGGAATTTCAGAGAGTTCAGACGGTGTAGAGACCGATCGAACCCCATCAACCCAGGATCAAGACAGTGGCGCATCCGAGGCGGACACACCGATCGAAAGCGCCACAAACAACGAGGTCTTGCAGTCGGTCAGTCTTCCGATCGAAGGTGAACCACTGCCCGACGCCACGGTTCCCGATATCGTCGCCGACCCGACCCCACCAACCCTAACCACCTATACCCCAGGCCAGCTTAAACTCCAGCTCGATCGCACTAGCTTTACCGTTGCCGCCGGTGCGACGCTTTCCCTGTCGGGCAACATCCAAGCCGACCCCTCGATCGACCCGCGTTCGCAGTTGGCCGGTTTGCACCTGCGTTTACGCCTGCGTGAGCCGCACTCATCACGGGTGCTCATGGTGCGTCAATTCCTGCTAACACCCGCTACTGGGCCGATTCTGCACTTTGACCGATCGGTTCCCGTGCCTGAACGGACAACCTCTAAATTGCTGCTTGGTGAACTGCTGCTGTGCGATGCCGTGCCGACGACCCTAGACCAGCAGTCTTTTACCATTACGGCGGGTCTGGAATCCCTGTTGAATAATTTGACCGATCGCAATCGTGCCTCAGACTCCGTTGTTTGGCAGAAAGACCAGTGGAGTGATGCTAAGGCACAGGCCGATCTTCCCCCGAAAACCACACCACCGCTGATCCCCTTACCACCCAAACCCACCCTGGATTTACCCGGTTTTGTCACCAATCCGGTGTCGGGGATTGATAAATCACAGCTTTTGGCGAGTTTAGGACTGGCCCCCGCAGCATCGGATCGCAACGCGGCCACGGAGTCCTCGGACGCATCCGATCTGGATTTCGATGACATCCCCGCCACGGACTTCGATCCATCGTTGAATGGAGCGATCGACGCGGACACTGCCAGCCGCGATGCTGAAGCGGCGGCACTTGAGGCTAGCCGTCGAGCCGCGACCCAAGCCCATCGTTTTCCTCTCGAACCCCTAACGCCACCGTCTCACCGGAACGATCGCTTTGTGTCGCGCCTCAATCAAATCGCCCACGATAACGAGCTAACCAGTTGGCTGAATGAAGGTGATCTAGACCTCGGTGCGGCGGGAGATGCGGAGGATTTCGCGAGTGGCGATCTCGCCCCGCTGACCGGAGCGCGTGAGGTGCTGAGTCCTGGCGCGATCGAACGCGATCGGGAAACGTCCCAGGAAATTGTGCTGGATCGGCCTGCGGAACAACCCCAGCGACCGTCATTTTCGCGATCATCACCCCAAACGACCGCCACACGCCCCGTATTACCCGCAGACGCCAGTATTCCCAGCCCGGAACTGATCGTGCCACCGGGGCATCTAACCGCCGGTCGGTCTATCCTGGTTCGCGCTCGAATGCCGGAATTGAGCGCACGAATTTACATTAAGCTCTGGATTTACGATCGCCAAAATCAAGCCCTGCTCGATGGCCCCCGTTGGCTGACGGATTTTCTGCCCCTGGGTGATGGGACGGTTGAGGGAATGGTCAACCTGACGGTTCCCTATGGCGGGCTAGATGTGCAATTCGAGGCGATCGCGGTCGAGGTGGAAACCGATCGGGAAAGCTACAAAACGGCGATCGAGCGTCGGATCGTCCCCTCAGCACCGCCAACCCTGCCGCTGGAGAACTCATCCCAACGCTATTAGAGATCGACTCGGGATCGACTCGAGATCCACTAGATCCAATCGGAATCATCGTCAGCGGGTTGGCTCCAATCCTGATCCCAGCCCTCAGGTGTGGGCTCCGGGCGTTTGGCCGGGGTGCGATTTGGCGGTGTCTCGTCCGGGGGATCAAATTGGCGACCCGTAGCACTCGATCGGCTCGCATCTGGCGGATCGAGCCGATCGCTGGGTGACGTGGGACGTGCTGGTTTTGGGGGTGAGACGGGGCGATCGTCCGGTTCGATGATCGGTGTGATTTCTTCGAGGGTATCAAGCGGGTCAAGTGGACGTGTGGTCTCACGATGGGGAAGATCGATCGGCATCCGACGATCGGCATTGGGCGAACGCGAACCGCCCGTTTTCCCAAGCTTCAAAGGCACACCATCGGGTTCTGACGGTTTTTTGGCGTAGCTAAAGGAGTACACACTACCCTGACGATAAACCTCGACCGGTTGTTGGTGTAGTTCATAGTCAGAAGTCGGCGGCAAATTGAGGGGCTCGCCGCGCTCCTCTGAATCGTCGGACTCGTCTGGATCGCCCAGGGCTTCGGGGTCACGGGACTCCGCCGCGATCGTCTCTGAGGAAGCGACCGAGGATAACGGCTGATCAGCCTTTCCCGGTGTCGCATCCTCCTCTAGTAACTCCCAAGGTTCAGACGGCGGTTCAAGATCGGGGACAAACTGCGAAACCTGCCGATCGCGATCGTCCCAGGCGGTATCATCATCCCAAACCTCGGTCGTGTCTTCGATCGGTGGTTCGGCCTGCTTGCCAAAGCGGCGACGGGGCGGTTTGGATTCTGGCGCGGGATTATTGGGGCCCTGCTTAGGTAAGCGCGATCGTGGCTGTGGGCGACCGGCACCACCGATCGAGACCAAAAACGCGAGCAGACCCATCGTCAGGCTACCGACGGCAACCGCTGCCATCACCCACAGCCCGAGGGGTAACATTGGGCTGGACATTCCTAGGAAGATCACAGCCACGGGTGTTTGATTTTGAACCAGTACCAAACCGGCAATCACCAGCAGAACCAGGACAATGAGCGATTTAATTCCAGACATAGGGCGATCACGTTACAGCAAATGAGCCACGTAGCAGGTCGATGGGTCTCTTTAGTATCCGTTCTATCATCAACGATCCGCTTAGGTTCACCCCGATCGCCGATGATAGATCGTGTCAATACAGTGACGATAAAACGAATCTTGTCAGAATCTCGATCGGTTTGCTAATCCGACGGCCATGATCCACACGCAGCCCTCTCCCCCTTGCGATGCCTTTGATCTCGTTATCTTGTCAAACGGACCGGGCGAAGTTTTGACCTGGGTGCGCCCAGTCGTGACCGCTATCCATCAGCAGCTTGAACGATCGCGGCAACGGGATCGCCTCCGAATTTCGGTGATTCTGTCCCCCTGCGCCCATGCGAGTGGCAAGGAAGCGGAGATTTTGCAATCCTGGAACATGGTTGATCGAGTGCAGCCGCCCGAAGATTTTGTCTCGTTTCTGATCCGGGGTCGCACCGCTGAAGCGTGGCATTGGCACGATCGCGGTGTGGTGGTGTTTTTGGGTGGGGATCAGATTTTCCCGGTGGTGATTGCGCGGCGTCTAGGCTATCGATCGGTCCTCTACGCGGAATGGCAAACCCAGTGGAGCGGCTGGATTGATCGGGTTGTGGCGATGAATGAAACGGCATTCAAGACGTTGCCGCCCCGCCATCGCTCGAAAGGAACGATCGTCGGTGACCTGATGGCCGATGCCGCCAATCTCCCCCGCGATCTCAGCGATCCCCACGAGTGCCAGCTTTTGGACGCGATTTCCAGTGTTAGCGCTCCGATCGCCCTCATGCCGGGATCAAAACCGATGAAACTCGCGCCCCTCGTCCCCCTGATGATCGCGATCGCTGACGGTGCGATCACCCACTGGAAACGTGATTTTCCCCAGCGTCCAGCCCTCCAATTCGTCATCCCCGTCGCTCCAACCCTCAGTCTGAAGGATCTCGCCCAGTATGCCGACCCGCTCTACAACCCTGCCATTCAACGCTTGAACTGGGGCAGCGCCACCCTCATTCCCGCTGCCTTTGAACCCCGGCGCGAGAACGCTCAACCGGCAGAAGTCTTGGCGCATTTGCCCTATCTACGCACGGCCGCAGGCAATCGCATTTACCTCTGGTCAACCAATCCGGCCTATTCCCTGCTCGATCGGTGTCAATTTTGCTTGACGACCGTTGGGGCGAATACGGCAGAGCTGGGAGCGTTGGGGATTCCGATGTTTGTTTTGTTACCGACCCATCAGCTCGATACCATACGGGCGTGGGATGGATTGCTCGGGGTTTTTGTGCGGCTGCCGATCGTCGGTGCTTGGTTTGCCCGCTTCATTGGTTGGATGGTGTGGCGCTGGTTGGCCTTTCGCGGGGGGTCACGGTTTGCGTGGCCGAACATTTGGGCCCATCGTCAGGGCAAAGCACCGATCGTGCGGGAATTTCTCGGGCGTTTCTCGGCAAATGAGATCGCCGATGAGCTGTGTGCAACGATTAGCCATCCGGCCCAGCTTGCGATTTTACGCACACGCCTGCGTGGAGTACGGGGTCAGCCGGGAGCAGCACAGGCGATCGCGGACATCATTCTAGAAGAAGCGGCCCGCTGTTAAACGTGAGTTCGACGGGCTCGCGGACTCATCTCCTACGGTTTGGCGATCAAAATTTCTTCGGCTTGAATTAACAGGACTTACGCACTGACCGGCTAAAACCACGCAATCTCTCGTTCCTACGCTCTGCGTAGGAATGCCGCAGGGACGCTCTGCGTCCAGTGGTGCAAGGTTGGACAACGGGCGAGCAAGAATCGATCATCACGACCTTACAAAGGGTGATGTTTGGCGTCAGTCCTATCTAGTCTTGATCCGACGTTGAGCGATCGATGAATTCGTCTGATGCAAACCCATTTCTATGCGTTCGCAATCGGCCCATTCTCAACTTGAATCACCGTTAGAACAGGATGTCGAAAACGTGCGCTAATTCACCTACGCAATCATACGGGCATCATGCAAAATACAACATCCCACTCTAGTCATTTCGTTATTTCTGGTGAGATCAAATGGCTCACATTCATCAAGTTTCTAAGAATTAATCTCGAGTCAGATTTTAAACTTTTTGAGTGAAATCACTTGTAATGACAGGGATGTTTTGATGATAAATCTCTTTCAAAGAAGAGTATTTTGAACCACTCACAGGAAGTTACGATGTATACATATTTCTGATTCCTCCGAAACAGGGTTTGATCCTCTCCCGAAAGCCCCTGCAATCTACTCAGGGGCTGGCCTCTCCCTTGCCGGAGCGAAAGACCTTGAGCCTTTGCCTTAGAGTGATCGTGACTGTGTTGCACGATGTCGATCGCGATCGATGCTCTAGTGCTATTCTCTCGCGTTGTTGTATCGCTATCACGTCGATCGCTAAAAGCATTCACGAAAGCGGAGTACACCCGATCGGCTGCTCCGGCGACCGAGTTGCCTTAATTTGGATTTAGATCATTCGTATATTTACGGTCTATGAACAAGATTTTAGACCCAAATATCCTGCAATCAAGACCTGTATTTTTTCGCCTTTGAACTCTCTGGTAAAAATAACTACAGCAAAAAGATTAATGAATCAATCACTGTAACTCTTTGGTAAAGTTAGTTATAATCTAGTCACGTTAAAAGGTGCATCCTATGGTCTTAAATCGCGTGTTGGGTAACCTCCTCATATTCTTGGGCTTGGTCTTGGGTAGCCGAGCATTTGTGAATAATTCCCAAGTCGATTTGTTCATGGCTCAGTATGTCGCTCCGTTTGATCAAAGTGTGATGGTTGATGGCTTTGATCCCCCCAATGATGAGGAGCGTCCGGGTAGTACAGTGGGTTAGGCTGTGCCGGTGATTTCGTCATGATGAGGCTTCAGCACCGGTACGAGTTGTGTTTTCCAATCTTGAGAGTGTGAGCCGCGTCAGCATGGTGAAGTTTCGCTGGATTGAAGGTGCGACCCGCAGTGGAAAAACCCAGCGACTGATTGAAACGATCGTCGATCGGGTCGATCGCTGGATTCACCAAGGGTTGCCCCAGCTTCCGGCCAACATTCCCCCGCCGTTGCGGGTTCCCCAGAGTGCGCCGCCGCTCCTGATCTTGGCGGCCAATGGTGATAATCGCAGTGTGTTGAGCGATCGGCTGGGAAAGGTGTTGGCAGGTCGGCATCCGGTGGAGATGACCACACCTCTGGGGTTTTTTGAGCGTGAGGTGTTGCTGTTTTGGCCACAAATTGCAGCGGATCGCGGTTTGGTGACGGCGTTTCCGCTGCGGTTACAGTCGGAAACGGAGTTGGAACTCGCCCGTCGCTTATGGTCGGAGGCGTTGGAACCTGGGGGAGCGTTGGAGCAACCGGGGGTGAATGCCGATCGCCAAGTTCGCCGCATTTTGGATTTGCTACAACTGGCAACGGCAGCGGGGATCGACCTGGATGAGATTGCAGATCGGCTCGATCGTGGTTTGCCAGAGTATGCCGCCTGTCCGGCGTTGGCGATCCAAACGGCGGCGATCGAGTGGTTTAACTGGACGCTGGATCATGGTTTTTTGACCTACGGCACGATTTTGGGGCTGTACCGTCAGCATTTACTGACGAGTGACACCTATTGCGAAACTCTGCTCACACGGTTTAGTGGCCTGGACGCGGACGATATTGATGAGTATCCCGGCATGTCACGGGGGCTGTTTGAGGTGTTCGCGCAGGCAAATCGCCTCGGAACCTTAACTTTTAACGCTGATACGTTTGAGCTTGATGGTCAGTGTGAGATCCAGAGTACGAGCATCCGGCGGGGTATTAATGCCGATCCGGATGCGCTCTGGGGTTTGCGATCGCAGGCTAGGCCGGAAAATATCGAGGATCTCGATCGGCGTGCTGGGTTGTCGGCCCGTCTCCGCGATCGGATGTTTGCGGCGGTGTATCAGCCCTTTGAGTTCACGCCACTACCGCCGGATATTGTCAAGCTCTCGACGGTGTCGCGATCACAACTGTTGCGCCAAACATCGGAAACCGTGATTGACCTGGTTCGTTCCGGGCAGGTTGCAGCGAACGAGATTGTGATCATTGCACCCGGTTTGGATGCGGTGTCGCGCTACGCCATGGCCACGATCTTGACGGGGCGGGGTGTGCCGGTGCGGACGCTCAATGTACAACGTCCGCTGAGTGGTTCGCCACGGGTGCGAGCCGTGTTAACCCTGTTGGCGTTGGTCTATCGCTTGGGCGATCGGCTCGATCGCGATGCCATTGCCGAAATGCTGACCATGCTATCGCCTCGGCGGCGGTCTGCGGAGAGTGGCGCGATGGACTTACCGCCGATCGCATCGGAGATCCTCGGTACGTCGAAATTCTCCCCGGATATCGACCCGGTGCGGGCTGGCATGATCGCAGATATTTGCTACGTTCCCGATCGTACCGCGCCGGATCTCGTCTCCCTCGATATTTTTCAGCGTCGCGATCGGCTGGGCTACCGTGCTTCCACCGCTTACGGCTACGTGTTGGATTGGTTACAGCAGGTGCGGCAGGCACTGGCGGCGGGTCAGCTTAATGCTCTGGTCATTCTGGAGCGGATTATCCAAGATTGGCTTTGGCGGCCACAGATGGCCTATGACGAGCGGGTCGAGCTCCGGGCAACCCTGGAGTCATCGCAGCATTATTGGGATGTACAACGGCAAATGGCGCGATCGTCGCCGGATTCGCCAGTCAATGCTGCCAGTGTGATGGAACCGGATGCAGAACGAGGCCTTGTGGATCGGTTTGTGTGTTTGCTGCGGAGTGGGGCGATCACCGCCGATCCGTTTCCGATCGGTTCGACCGCTGGCGATCGCGATCAGACACCGAGCGTGCTCCTCAGCAATATCTTTCAGTACCGATCCACCCGCCAAACCCACCGCTGGCAATTTTGGCTCGATGCCGGATCATCACTTTGGGCCCAGGGCGGAACAGCGGAGCTTTTTGGTGCGCCGTTATTTATGCAGAACTGGAATGGTGAGCGCTTAACCGAAGCCTTTGAGCTGAGAGCGAACGATTGGCGATTGCGGTACGTGTTGGGGGATTTGGTGGCCCGAGCCCGCGACACAATCGTGTTGTGTCACAGCGATTTGGATACCAACGGGTCGGAACGCTTGGGCCCGCTGCTACCGCTGGTCGAGGCGTCATCCCCTTGGATGGGTTTAGCCGATCCCACGGACGATGACGGGCGATCGACGACGATCGCCCAACTAGCCTAAGGGTGGGACTCGTGCGACCACTGGGACCAGGGATGCTGGACTAGGTTGGCGTTGTAGTAGCGTGGATCATCGGAGACTTCAACCGCGATCCAGTCCGGTTTTGTCGGTTGATCCGTCTCGTCGGCAAGTTCCACCTCGGCCAAAATCAGCCCCGCATTCGCTCCCAAAAACTCGTCTACTTCCCACAGATAACCATCGATCGGAATTTGATAGCGATATTTTTCGATCAGCGGTCCATCGCAGAGGTGATCGAGCAGGAGTTGAGCCTCCTCGATCGGGATTTCATACTCACACTCCAAACGGCGAATTCCATCATTTTTGCCCTTAATCGTGAGATAGCCGCGATCGCCCACGATCCGCACCCGTACGGTCGCTTTACCGCGAGCCAGATAGCCCTGACGGTAAAGTTTGCCCTCTGCTAACGACCGCCAGCGATCGCCATTCACCAAAAACTTCCGTTCAATTTCCGTCGTCATCGCTATCGAATTCTCCGCCACGTACGTAGGACAGACCCACGGCCAAATGTCGCCATCCGTCGGGGTTCGATCGTCACTCTTCAGTCTAAACCGAAGGAAATCATGACCATCGCGCTGTTCGCCCACCCTTAAAATAGACACGTGTGAATCGTGCAACCCACACAATCATGGCGGGGTTGGCATCCCGAGACTTTAAAATCCGTGGGATGATGTCCTATGTTTCGTCTACGTTTTGTTGAGTCGATTTGCTGGGTCGATCGTCGGTATCCTGCACCCCCCAGGGCGCGGTTGATACCGTTGATGCCATTGACCCAACGCAAACCCCGGCGATCGCCTGGTTTCCCCACCCATTGATCCATACCGTGGTGGATTGACCGCGATCACCTCCACACCCTGGTTCCACTATTCCACTTTAGAGAAATTCAGTAGATTTATGTCGATTGAGGTAGGTCAGCGCGTTCGCGTTAAGGATTCGGTTGTGGTGTACATTCACCCCGAACATCGGAATCAACCGTTTGATACCCAAGGGAGCGAAGGCGAAGTCGTCAAAATTCTCGACACTTGGCAAGGTCGCCCCATTAGCCCGAATATGCCCGTTGTGGTGCAGTTTCAGGTGAATGAAACGAAAAAATTTCGCGCCCATTTTCAAGACTTTGAACTCGAGCCGATCGCCGAGTAGTCGCGCTGTGGCCTGTTAACCCAAACGCTGTGAACCGTCAGCCCGCCGGGTCGATTCACAGGTTGGTCTGAAGGTCAGGTGAGGGAGAATATCGAAGCCTGTGAGGGTTCTAACTGTCAGACCTCGTCAATCCCACGATGATGTATGGATACTGAACCCCAAAAACCAGCACGATCCGGGCTACCGCTGTCCGGGATTCCAGCGGTTCCGGCGCTTCAGTGTTTGCAGCCGTTTCACGTCCAATGCGAGCACGATCGAGCTTCGACGATCGTGCTCGCATTGTCGTGTCTAATTCTGACGATTCCCCTGACCGGTTGCACGTTGATCGATCCTGTAATCCAACATCTACCCACGGATGAAGACCTCGCCAGTCTGCGCCAACCCGTTCGCCAGGACGATCGCTCTCAAGGTGAGGCGCAGGTTTCCAGCCCCCACCGTACAGACCGCTCTAGCGCAATTTCGATCCCCTTTCCCCCGGACGTCATGGCCAAGCTCGAAGTCACCATGAACAATGGCGACCCCGCCGATATTTACTACCCCAACCTGCAACAGCCCGCAGCCCAAACCCTACGTTTTCCGATCGCGCTATTTCTGCAAGGACTCAATGTCGATAAAGCCCATTACAGCCGCTACGCTCAACAGGTGGCTCGCTATGGATTTATCGTCATTATTCCCAACCATCGCACCAGCATTCGTGGGCGAGATGAGCTCTTTGCCCAAGTCGGCCAAGTGCCCGACACCCTCGATTTAGCCCGCAGTCTCACCGCCGATCGTCACTCACCCCTATTCGATCGCATTGACCCGAGCAAGCTGGTATTGCTCGGCCATTCCCACGGCGGCATGATGGGACTCGATGCCGTACGTGGAGCCTGTGACGTACCGTTTTGTCTCGGTGAATACAGCTTGCCGGAGGAGCTCAAAGCTGCGGTTTTTTTTGGTACATCACTTTGGGAAAATGGTGAATATCTGTCGATCAATAACACCTCCATCCCTGTCGCTCTGATCGCCGGAGACCGCGATAGTCTCATCCCGATCGAAGAAACTCGCCAAACCTACGCCCAGATTATTTCACCCCCCCGCGCCTTGATTGCCCTGACCGGCGTCAATCACTACGGCCTCACCAACGTTGACAATCCCCCAGGTTCCCCTAGCGAAGTTAAT
>RDYZ01000007.1 GCA_004293855.1 Oscillatoriales cyanobacterium
CGCACGTTGCCGTCAAAGGGAGCCGAAAATGCTGCATCGATCGCGGCGATCGAACTGGCGACAATTTCATAGCCTTCAAAGGAGCCATGCACGCCCAGGACATCCGGTTCTAAGCGTAGACGCGGGCCGCTGTTGGCCGTATTGGTGGTCGGTTTGAGCTTCGTCCACGCAAACACACGACCTTGATCGCGCAGACTAAAGGCTCCGGCGGTATACCCTCGCTCGGCGGCGAGGTCGTCCAGGGTGGCGATCGCGGTTTTGGCTGCGTCGGTCGTCTGGGTGACGAACACCCAATCCGCTGGGCTACCCTCCTCACCCGGTAGCAATCCCAGGGCAAACTCACCCTGCGTCCAGTTGAAAATATTATCGTTGAGGGAAATTCCCCAGCCCTGTTCAGCGGTGGTGACGGCTTGGTGTATCGCCTGGGTTAAGGAACCACCATTAGAGAGCAGGGTTTGGATCTGGGACCAGCGCTGGGTTAAATCCGTGCCGGTGAGGGCGATCGCGGCATTTTTGGGAATGTAACTCAAGGCTTGGGGAGGCATGGTCAGCGCTGGAGGCACATCGGGACGGTCGGCTCCGTCGCTCCAAAGGGTATCGAGCAGGAGGCCGTGCCGATCTAGGGCGATCGCAGCGGCCACCGTGCGCGGCAGTTGGGACGCCGTGGTCAGGTCGTCATTATCAAGGGCGGCGAGGTTCGCGACGACCAGACCAATGCGGCGATCGGTCAGCTCATCCAAAGCCGTTTGGTAGGCTTCACTGCTTTTCAGGTTGAGATCCGGAACCTGGACATTATTAATCGCCTGACGCAAAACCTCGGGGTCATTGGCGAACAACACAAAACGGCTACCCACGATCGCGCTGGCCCATTCTCCGGCGTTGGCTTTGGCAAATGGGTTAAAATCACGCGGCTTTAATTCCTTGGGACGGTAGGTTCGTTTGCTGTAAATCGTCTGTACACCGTTGTATTCTTCGGTTTGAATCTCACGACCCGAGACCGCTTTATTTAGCCAGTAGGCATCGAGAAATTCACGACTCCGATCGGCATCATCGATACTCAGCGCCACGAGGTATCCCGGCTGGTTGCCATTTTTGGGATCACGATCGCGATCCAGGCTGGTAATCGCGATCGTCACCTCATCACCCAGCCAGGGCTGAATATCACGGGCGTAGGTCAGATCCGTATCGGCCAATAAGCTTTGTTCGATCGCCGTGAATTCATCCTGTACCCGTGATCGCCGACGCAATCCCGTCCGTAGGAGGCGTAACTTTTGCAGTCGGTCCGGCTCCGTTAGCAACGACACCATCAAGGGCGCATCGTTGGGAACCAAAACCGCCGCCTCGGGGACTTGGCGATCGGCTCCCTTCAGTAGCGAGATCGCACTTTGGGTGGTGAACCAGTAGACACTCCACAGAGTTGTCAGGACGAGAAGAATCGCCAAAACAATCGACAGAGGAGACTTAACGCCGGGATAGGTGGAATTCATTGAATTCTCAGATGCCATGAATATCTCGAATCGTTGATAGCGCCGTGGGCCGCACCGTACAGCTCCCGGTGACGTCCGGCAAATTTATGCCCGATCGTCATCATCACACGAGTTCGAGGTCTGATTATCATTATTTCACCATGTCTTGCGGGTCAACAACTTTGCCCAGACACCGCAGTGCCGTAGGGCGTATGCTAGGGCATGACAAATTTGGCTGGGTTGACACAGACTTGTGAGGTTGAAACGAAATCGCGTGGCTTGAGTCAAAAGCAACGTTGAGACCTTTGGAGACTTGGAAATGTTAAGGGTGTGGCCGTCCTAATCTTGAACCGATCTTGAAAGATTTCTCCGGACATCCAGTTCATTTCCGGTTGTGCTTGTCTGTATTCTGGAAAGGATAACTACGGTCATCGTTGCTCCTCAGTGGTCTGCCGCTCCATCCTGGGATGAGCCCCTCTGAGAACAAATCCCGATACGATCTTTTAGAAAACAATTCCCCCTTTCGCATGGATTGGACGAGCCCGCTACGATCGCAACAGACTAGCTTCATCAACCGCCTGACCCAGATCCTCAGCGAAAGGGCAACACCGGACACCGGACGAATTGGATTACTGGAAGCCGAGTGCCTACCCGAAACCACCACCTTTGGGGCGGCGATCGAGCAGGTGATTTTTGGTAGCACGATCGCCAGTGCGCTACGAGCGGCGAGCCGTAGCCTGATCCTAGAATCCGATCCGTCGCTACCGGTGCGGGAACTGTTACGAGCCTATCTCCGGGAACAACTGACCCAACGGATGCTCTCAACCGTGATCGGCCCCAGTGTCCGGGTCAAGCAAACGGAGGATTATCTCGACCTCGATCGCCTCGGCCTGTTTGAAATTAATACGGCGGTGCTGCCAGAGTCGGATCAGGCTGAAGCCACGGACACGGATGTCAACGCTATCCCCACTCCCTTACAACCCCCCTTGCGCCTGCGGGTGCTGTGGCTTGAAGGAGATCATCCGGCTGAGACGTTAGCCTGGCCTGACCCTCCCAAGGGAGAAGCGGCGGATCTGACGTTGTATCTCTGGATTCGCGAACTGATTAACGAGGTGTGTAATCGCTACCACATGGTGTTGGCGGGATTCTCTCCGGGTGATGCTGTGCATCGTTACGATCAGTCCACGATCGCCATTCAGGACTTGCTCTATATCGGTGGACTTCCCTGCTACCTCGATGTTTTAACCCAAAAAGCCCGTAGCAATCAGCCCCAAAACAACTGGTTCCAAACCTTAACGACGGCCTCGAACTATGTCTATCCGTTTGCGATCGGGGCGGATGGTCGCACGATCGCCAGCAGTAGCTACGATGGCAGCCTGCGGATCTGGACCACCGATAACACGGAACTCATCGCCTCCTTAGCCGGTCATGTGCGATCGATCGCGCCCAGTTCGACATTTTCCGGCAGTCATCCCCTCAGCTCCGATACCGCTGAAAAGCAATTGAAGCTGTTTCAATCCGGTAGTGCAGTGCTGTCGCATCACCTCATCGGTCACCCGAGCGGCATTAGCGCCGTGACCCTGTCGCCGAGCAGTCACTTTGCGGTCAGCGGTTGTGATGATGGCTCCATTTCGGTGTGGGACATTCGCACAGGAGAAGTCTGTCATCGACTCCAGGCCCATCGCACGTCTGTGAAAGCTTTGAGCATTGCCAAAGACGAAACGATCCTCGTTTCCAGTGCCACCGATCGCTCCCTGAAGGTGTGGGATTTACAGTCGGGTGAGTTGCGCTTTGACCTGCGGCCTGTGGAAGATGTCACCGTCTCGCTGGTCATCCATGACAATGGACGATTTCTCGTTAGTGGCAGCCAGTCGGGGCAGATGCAGATCTGGGATTTGACCGATGGGAGTTTACGGCGTGAGATTACAGCCCATGCTGGTGTGATTCAGGCGCTAATCCTCGATCCCGAGGGGGAGTATGTCGCCAGTGCGAGCACAGAGCGAACGATCAAAATTTGGAATTTGGCGACGGGCAAGCAGGAGGAAACCTTGACAGGACATCCGACGCCGTTGATTGCGCTCGCGCCGCAGTCGGGCAGTCGGTGGGTGGATCTGAGCTTGTTTCAGCATCAGCAGCCCGGTTGGTCGCGATCGTAAATCGTCAAGGCGTTAAAATTAAGTCCGCTCGTTGCATGAACGGTATTGTCCATCACGAGTCTGATTTTTTTGTTTGCCACAGCCTGATGACTCTGCAAATTCGCCGCCGCCACCCGAACCCCAGCGTTCAAGCCGATACCTGTAGTTACACGGTTCCCCTGCCGGGTGCTGCTCCCCAGCATATCCTCGAAGAAATTGTCTGGTACAAAGAAGTGGAGGTCGAGCGCTGGCGATCGGTACGGACTTTGGTGGACCTACGTCATGCGGTGCAGAGCAAACCGGCGGCGTTGGATTTTGTCGGAGCGCTGCGATCGGGGACAACCAAACCGGCACTCATCGCCGAGGTTAAAAAAGCATCACCGAGTAAAGGGGTGATTTGTGAAAATTTTGACCCCGAGGCGATCGCATTTGCCTACGTCCAGGGTGGAGCGAGCTGCATTTCGGTGTTAACCGACAGCAAATTTTTTCAAGGTGGTTTCGAGATTCTCGATCGGGTGCGAGCGACGGTTGATATCCCGCTGCTGTGCAAAGATTTCGTCATCTATCCCTATCAAATCTATAAAGCGCGTGCCCACGGAGCCGATGCGGTTTTGCTCATTGCAGCGATTTTAGAAGATCGAGATATTTCCTACTTTTTAAAAATCGTTCACTCCCTTGGCATGATGGCTTTGATCGAAGTCCATACCCTAGAGGAGTTGGATCGGGTGTTAGCGATCGACGGGGTCAAGCTGATTGGGATCAATAACCGTAATCTGGAAAACTTTTCGGTTGATCTCGCCACCAGTGAAGATCTGATCGCCGCCCGTCGTGATGTTCTAACCGCCAAACAGATCACCCTGGTCAGCGAGTCGGGTTTACATACCCCCGCCGACCTGGATCGGGTTACCACCGCTGGGGCAAATGCTGTGTTGATTGGGGAATCCTTGGTGAAACAGGCCGATCCCCAGGCCGCGATCGCGGCTCTCTTTGCCTCCTAGACGGATGGCGATCGCCAACCTGGAACTCTCACCCACCCCTCACCGCAACCCGTCACCCCGAAAGCGTTCTTGCCATTTTCCGATGACCTCCGACGCGGCTTCCGATCGCCGCTAGCCCAACGGGATATAATGCACCCGACTCGATTACGAGGTGGTGGCAACCTTTCGTGATTGCCTTCCGGATGCCTTTTTAATACCTCGTTTGCCCATGCAGCCTATTCCCTTACCGTCACATATTCACTACGAACTGTTGTTGCAACTGCTCGAACGTCAAACCAGCCATGCTGTGCGTGCGAATACGATCGAATATGAACGTGTGAATCAGCTCATCGCCACGTTGCGGAAAGCCCTGAGTTTACAAAAAAGTCTGGAAACCGATTGCGATCGTCATGGCATCCCCTTTGAGTACCGTTGGTCTCTCAATGAAAATGCCGCCGATTCGCCGCGACACTACGATGGCTGAGTCTGAGTGACGATGTCTGACAGCTCGGACGGCTTGAGTTTTGTGAATTTTTGCCTTGCTAGCATGGTCACAGCTTAGGATGATGCTCTTTCTCAATCCAGCGATCGCGCTCAATCCTCACGAGTGACGAGCGGTACGATCGTGGTGAAGCCGTCGGGTTACGCGGTCTGTTGCGCGTTCGGCCTAGAATCATGCCGCTTCGCCGTACCGCCGATCGCCATCCGCTCGAACTCATCCTCAAATTATTTACCCCCAACCCTGAAAGATATGGACGACAAAACAATGCTGATGATTCCGGGGCCGACCCCGGTTCCTGAGCGTGCGCTGACCGCCCTGGGTAAACATCCGATCGGTCACCGTACGGGTGAATTCAGCGCGTTGATCGGTGAAGTCAACGCCGCCCTCAAATGGCTCCACCAAACCGAAAATGATGTCCTCACCCTTGCGGCGAGCGGCACCGGTGCGATGGAAGCCGGAATTATCAACTTTCTGAGCGCGGGCGATCGCGTGGTGGTCGGCTCCAATGGTAAATTCGGCGAGCGTTGGGCACAGGTCGCCAAGGCGTACGGGCTTGCAGTAGAGGTTATTGAAACGGAGTGGGGCAAGCCCCTCGACCCCGAAGCGTTTCGGACCGTTCTAGAGGCCGATACGGACAAGACCATCAAGGCGGTCATCATCACCCATAGCGAAACCTCGACGGGAGTTCTGAACGATCTAGAGGCGATCGTGGGTCACATTAAGGCCCACGGCACAGCCCTAAGCATTGTCGATGCGGTTACCAGCCTCGGAGCCTACGATCTGAAGGTGGACGAGTTGGGTATCGACGTGGTCGGTTCCGGCTCGCAGAAGGGGTATATGATTCCGCCGGGATTGGCCTTTGTTTCCGTGAGTGCGAAGGCCTGGAGCGCCTACGAGACGGCCACGTTACCGCGTTTTTACCTGGATCTGGGCAAATATCGCAAAGCCGCCACAAAAAACAGCACGCCGTTTACCCCACCGATCAACCTCTACTTTGCCCTTCATGCGGCCTTGCAGATGATGCAAAGCGAAGGGCTAGCGGCGATTTTTGCGCGTCACGATCGTCTGAAGCGGGCGACCCGTGCCGGGGTCAAAGCGATGGGTTTACCATTGTTCGGCGCGGATGATTGTGCCAGTCCGGCGATTACGGCAGTGGCTCCGGTCAGTGTCAATGCGGAAGATGTGCGATCGCTGCTCAAAACAAAGTTTGATATTGCCTTAGCAGGCGGTCAAGATCACCTCAAAGGGAAGATCTTCCGCATCGGTCACCTCGGTTTTGTCAGCGATCGGGATGTGCTGACGGCGATCGCGGCGATCGAAGCGGCCTTAATCGAACTCGGTCACGACGGCGTGGCTCCCGGTGCTGGTGTCGCGGCAGCGGCCCAGGTCTTGAATGCGGGCTAAAACCGGTTCGCCTGGAATCGCGGTTCTGTAAACGCGAACACCCGCCATCATCCCGACTTTCAAGGGATGCCCCCACGAAAAAGCGGACCGTTATCAATAGCAACGGTTCGCTTTTTCATGGGATGTTCCGAAGCCTCGACTCTACAGCGTATCGGGATCAACCCCTAACGCCCGCAGTTGATCGGCTAAGCGGGTCGCCCACTTTTTCGCGCGTTCCGTGCGTTGATTCGCCTGCCGTAACTGGGATTCTGCGAGGTCGGCCCGCTTTTCGTTTTCGTCTCGTGTGAGGTATTCCTGCTGCGCTAACTCGTAGCCGGTGGGCAAGACCAGGCCATCGTTGTCGCACCAGCGCAACCACTGCCCTTCGCAGTTTTCGATATGACCTGACCACAACACCAAGCCTAAGCCCACTTGATCCAGCCAGACCGATGCGCCGCTGTGATCTACCTTGGCAATCTCAAAGAAACATTTGCCGCGTAGCTCAAAGATGTGGAGCAGCGTTTCACCCAGGAGTGCATGGGGGTCATAGACCACGTAATAGCTAACGCGCATCCGTTCGTAGAGCGCTAGTTTTTGTCCGAGTTCTTCGCCATTACGATCGGAAACAATTTCGATCGTCACATCCGGTGGTTTACCAAACTGCCACAAAAAGTAAGGATAATGGCGGCGATCCCACCAATCATCCGACACGTCTAAGCTGAGGAGGATGTCCGGGACGACCAAGGGCTGACCGTGGGAATGCAGGATGCCAATATTAGCCTCGATGAGGAAGGATTGGCCGCGCAAGGAGGTGTAAAGCGAATCGGTGAGCAGGCGCTTTTGCTTGGCAATGGCGAAGTCGTCGATCGGCGTCGTGCTATCGGCAACAAGGTCGCGCAGACCGGCGAGCATTCCGTCATCCGTGAGCGGGGCAGACTGAACCATGGCTTCGTGCTGTGAATAAGAGTCGGGGTCGAGCTAGACGATATCTTAGGGTAGCGCTCAAAGGACGCGCGGTCTGCATCTTGCGGACGTGAATTTTCGATCGACACCAGTTTTCCCAGGTTTGAAGCCTTGGAGTGTGGTGAATTCGTTCGGGATTAGCCGATGGTCGCAAAATTGGCGGGGTCTTGATCGCGGCGGTGACGCAGGGAAATCTCCGGCCCCGATCGATCACCGGCGATCGCTGCGATCGTTTCGAGAGAAGTGCGTAGATGCTTCGCGGCGTAGATTGACATATCACGCGGCACGCTGACCCGATCGCGAATGTAGCGCAGCGCCACATCGGCTCCCGGCGGCGGGGTCGGAGTCTCACCCGTGATGAGGTGCGTTAACGCGCAGCGCAACCCCAGGTCAACGCAAGCCTCGTCCATCGGATTCACCCGAATAATATTCGCACGATGCTTATAAACCCGAGTCAGGGCTTCAAGACGGGCGGTCTGTGGTTCGGAATACGTGACATCTGGTAGGTCAAACCAGGGGCCACCGTCCACATGGGCCTGATTTTGTAAGGCACTCGGTTCCTGATTGCTATAGCAACCGCCCATTTGGGGCGGCAAATCATGAACATGGGTATGAAAATCGCTTTGGGTGCCGCGATAGGTCGATCGGGTTTCCATCGCATCAAACCAGGCAGAAAAACGCGGATTTTCCTCGCGCAAGGAATAGCCTTTGTAGTAGTACAAACTGGCATTCATCCGCTCGACGTAGGGGGTAAAAATGACGTCGATCGCACTAAAGTCGTCGAGGAAATACGGGCTTGCGGTTTTGGCTAACGCCGCCTCAACGGTGGTGACCACATTGACAAATTGGGCGCGATCTTGACGATCCTGACGGGGCGATCGGCTGGGATAACACAACCACGAACACCAGGCACGAAATAGCAACCGCTCCAACTGACGCAGCGGAATCGCCACCGGATCGCGCAGGCTAATCCCCAAGGGGCCAAACGCCTGTTCAAGCTCCAGCAAAATCTCATCACTCTCCGTGATCAGTCTGCCGTCTAACTTCACGGCGGGTAGCATCCCCGATGGCACAATCTGCTTATACCAGCGCTCCTTTTCGCCGTAGCAAAACATCGTCACCTTTTCGATGCGGTACGGGATTTGCTTTTCCTCCAGCCAGAGCCAGACTTTTTGGCAATAGGGACACCAGGCATGGTGATCGCGGTAGAGGGTCACCCGCACCTGATCCTCCGATCGACCAAACAGCCGCAAACGGGCTTGCGAATTGGTCGGCCCGTTGACCGGATCGATCGCAAAATCAGCGCGTTGCTCCAGTTCATCCCAGCAAAGTGGTGTCGCAGTCATAGGGAGATGTGGTACATCCAAAGGGCAGCCTTAGCGGGTATAACACAAAATTCTGGTCGAACCAAATCTAAACTTGAACAAAAACCCGCTCCAACGTTGCATTAGAGCGGGTTTATTGAGCCGAGGGACGACAAATCACACAATCACAGTGAACGCTAACTGGCTAACTGGGAATCATGTAGACCCGATCGGCCGTGACGCGATCGCCGAATTTGCTTAGGCGTCGTAGTAGAGCATGAACTCGTAGGGGTGCGGACGCAGGCGCATCGGGTTGACTTCGTTATCGAGTTTGTACGTGATGTAGTTATCGATAAAGTCTTCCGTGAAGACACCGCCAGCGGTGAGGAATGCATGATCCTCCGCCAGAGCGCTGAGCGCACCTTCGAGCGATCCAGGAGTCGAAGGAATCTTGCTCAGTTCTTCAGGGCTGAGTTCGTAGATGTCCACATCCAGCGGGCTACCGGGGTCAATCTTGTTCTGAACGCCATCAATACCGGCCATCAGCATGGCGGTAAAGCTGAGGTACGGGTTCGCCGTCGGGTCGGGGCAACGGAACTCGAAGCGCTTGGCTTTCGGGTTAGAACCGGTCAGCGGAATGCGGATCGAGGCCGATCGGTTACCTTGGGAGTAGGCCAGGTTCACCGGAGCTTCAAAGCCGGGAACAAGACGCTTGTAGGAGTTGAGCGAGGGGTTGGAGAACGCCAGGATCGACGGTGCGTGTTTGATGATGCCGCCGATGAAGTGCAGCGCCGTTTCGCTCAGGTCCGCGTAGCCATCGCCGAAGAAGAGAGGCTCACCACCTTTCCACACAGACATGTGGGTGTGCATCCCGCTGCCGTTGTCATTCAAGACGGGCTTGGGCATGAAGGTTGCGGTTTTGCCGTATTTACGAGCCACGTTTTTCACGACGTACTTGTAGATCAAAACGTTGTCCGCAGCGGAGATGAGATCCGAGAATTTCATGCCCAGCTCGCACTGACCGGCGGTTGCCACTTCGTGGTGATGCTTTTCGACCGGGACGCCGCATTTTGCCATCGTTAGCAGCATTTCGGTACGGATGTCTTGCAGCGTATCCGAGGGAGCTACGGGGAAGTAACCGCGTTTGTAACCCGTTTTAAAGCCGAGGTTACCGCCTTCTTCTTTGCGGCCAGTGTTCCACTGACCTTCGTTCGAGTCGATGTGGTAGTAGCCTTCGTGCTCGTTTTGGTCGTAGCGGATATCTTCAAAGATGAAGAATTCCGGCTCAGGGCCGCAGTATACGGCATCACCGAGACCCGATGCCTCGAGGTAGTTGAGACCTTTTTGGGCGATCGAGCGGGGGTCGCGATCGTAAATCTCACCGGTGCGCGGTTCGATGATGGAGCAAATCATGCTCAGGGTCGGCACTTCCATAAACGGGTCGATCCAAGCCGTTGTCGGATCGGGAACCATGGCCATATCCGAAGCATTAATGGCTTTCCAACCGCGAATGCTCGAACCGTCGAATGCCACACCCTCGGTAAAGGCAGTTTCGTCGATGTAGCTGACGTGGAATGTGCAGTGCTGCCAGACTCCCAGAATATCGACGAACTTGAGGTCGATCAGTTCGATCCCCTCGTCCTGAATCATCTTCAGGACTTCCTGTGCGGTTGCAGCCATTGAGTTTATTTCTCCGTGGTACTTCGATAGGTTTGTGGTAGGTCGTAATGTTGCGCTACCCCAAGATTGCCTAAGCGTTTTCTACAAAATCGACGCTTTGCAATACCGGATTCATCCTAGGGATTAGGGATACTGCATTTTGTAAGCTGTGATACGAACTGTAGGGAGAGTGGTGAGATTTTCACGGCTGCGTCATCCTTAGGGGAGGGACGATCGGCAACGGATCGGCAGATCCACGATCAACAGCGTTGCGCGGCGGGTGACTCAGGCTCGGATCTCAGGGATAATTGACCGACAAGTTGACCGGCAGTTGATCGGTAATGGATAGCGGATCAATCACGGATCGTCGTTGATTTTTGTGAAACGGCCATCCCTCAATTCGTATTCTGGGGAGTATGAACTATTATTGAGGTCGCGATAGCACTCGCCAATCTTGACAAATAATCAATACAGCTCGTTTCAAAAATATATATTAAGAGGAAAATATGCAGGACGCGATTACCACTCTAATCAAGACGTACGACGTGACAGGGCGTTACCTGGATCGTTCGGCGATGGATCGCCTCAAGTCTTACTACGCCACGGGTGAAGCTCGCCTGAGTGCTGCGGCGATCGTCAATTCCCAGGCGGCAGCGATCGTCAAAGCTGCGGGTGATCGTCTTTTCTCGGAACTTCCCGAACTGCTCCGTCCCGGTGGCAGCGCCTACACCACGCGCCGCTACGCGACCTGTTTGCGGGACATGGATTACTACCTGCGCTATGCCACCTATGCTTGGGTTGCGGGCGACACCAAGGTTCTCGATGAGCGTGTGCTTGATGGTTTGCGCGAAACCTACAACTCCCTCAGCGTGGCGATCGGACCGACGGTGAACGGTATCGCAATTTTGGGCGAAGTCGTGAAAGCGGTTCTGATGGATGCGGGCATTGACAATTCGAGCTTTGTGGATGAGCCGTTCGATCACATGGTTCGATCGCTCGGTGAAGTCAACATTTAGTTCGACTCGTTCCCCGTCCGTGGGTGTTAGGCCATACACCCAAGCGATCGCTCACGATCACCACTGGTGATGGCTCAGGAGTCACCGTTCCACGGGGACGGTGAGATCTGTCAGAATCCGATAAAAATCACTTTTTTTCGCTGCTGCGATCGCTAGGCGCTGCTGTCCTGCACTGTCCTCATACGAGATCGCAGCAGCTTTTTGTTGTTTGGCGGTTAATCGAGAGACCGCTTGCATCAGTCGGGGCTGTTGTTGCCCCCATTCCTGTCCCCTAAACTTACAGAGTTGCCACATCGCCTTTTATGCTGCCCCGCGAAGATCTGTTAAAAAATGCTGAATATCGTGATTGTTTGGCGCGTGTGATCGATCGCGCTAACGATGCGATCCGGACGTGGGACGTTACCTGTACGGAGTTTCTCTCGCCGCCAGAGCTCGCCGAGGTGTTGCGCGTCTTTGAACGTTTAACGGATGTGACGATCGTCCCGTGGGGTGGGTATCCCCAGGCGGAACGGCAGCGCTGTGCAATTGCGCGATCGGAGTTGCCGATCGATACCAGCCACGTGGATCTGGCCGTTCTCGAAGTTGCCGGTAATTTCCTCTTTGACACGGCGACCCATCGCGATTTTCTCGGGGCAATGCTCGGTACGGGAATTGTGCGGGATAAAACTGGCGATGTTTTGGTGTTGGGCGATCGGGGGGCGCAGGTGATCGTCGCGTCAGATATTGCCGAATTTCTCGAACTGAGTTTGGTTCAGGTGCGATCGGTTCCCGTCAAAACCCAGGTGATTAGTGCCAGTGAATTAAAAGTGCAACCGCCCAAGGTGAAGGAAATGACCACGGTGGAAGCCTCCATGCGCCTCGATGCGGTCGCCTCCGCCGGATTTGGCATGTCCCGCAGCAAGATGGCGGGGTTGATTAGTTCGGGGGATGTACGGGTGAACTGGAAGGAAATTTCCCAATCCAGTTATACGGTCAAAGCGGGCGATCTGGTGGCGATTCGCGGCAAGGGTCGTCTAGAAATTGGTGAAGTGAACATCACGAAAAAAGACCGCTATCGTGTGCAGCTTACCCGCTTTTATTAACGGCCTAACGAATTTCCGTGGGCTGCATTCCCGACAACACCGGCGCGATCTTGCTCAACTGCAAATCCGGGCAATCACCCTGAACCTGACCGACATTCCATTCATTTTTGAACAGTAACACCGGACGATCCCAGCTATCTTTCACAGTGGCCGTATTAAACAGTCGTCCGGCTTTTTCCAAGGCGTCCCAACCGCCGACCACCCACCGTGCGACACTAAAACCGAGGGGTTCGAGGCGCGTTTCTACACCGTATTCATTCAACAGGCGGAACTGTACGACTTCAAATTGCAGTTGTCCCACAGCGGCCAAAATCGGATCACGCTTGGCCTCATCCACCGAATACATAATTTGCACGGCTCCCTCTTCCCGAAGCTCGGCGACCCCTTTCCGAAACTGCTTGAATTTCGAGGGGTTGACGTTACGCATGTAGGAAAACATTTCGGGTGAGAAGCAGGGAATACCGTCAAATTCGAGCTTTTCGCCGCAATAAATCGTGTCGCCGATCGCGAACATGCCCGGATTATTCAGGCCGATCACGTCGCCCGCGTAGGCGGTTTCGATCGATTCGCGACCCTGAGCAAACAACTTTTGCGGACGCGAAAGGCGAATCGTTTTACCGGTGCGGGCGTGTTTCACCGTCATGTCTTTCTCGAAACGACCGCTACAAACCCGCACAAAGGCGACCCGATCGCGGTGTTTCGGGTCCATATTGGCCTGAAGTTTGAAGACGAAGCCGGTGAAATCCGGGCTGGCGGGCGAGATTTGATCGCGGGTGCTGTTCCGGGCGATCGGCTTAAGGGAATATTCCAAAAAGGCATCGAGGAAAAGCTGCACCCCGAAGTTACTCATGGCGCTGCCGAAAAACACTGGTGTCATCTGGCCGCTATGGATGGCCTCCATATCCAGTTCACTGCCCAGCTCTTCCAGGATTTCCAGCTCTTCGCACAGTTGTGCAAACAGGGCATCATCATCGATCCGGCGTTTTAACTCGGGATCATCCAGGTCGAAGGTGGTTTCATTGGCGGCTTTGCTGCCGTGGGCTTGGCGCTCGAACAGGTGAACCGTACGATCGCGGCGATCGAACACGCCTTTAAAGCGATCGCCCGAGCCGATCGGCCAGGTGATCGGATAGGTCGCCAGTCCCAATTCCTGCTCAATTTCGTCCAGCAGTTCCAGCGGCTCGCGGCTGGGGCGATCCATCTTGTTGATAAACGTAAAAATCGGCAGGTCGCGCATCCGGCAAACCTCAAACAGTTTGCGGGTTTGCGGTTCGAGCCCCTTGGCCGCATCTTCGAGCATCACGGCATTGTCCGCCGCCGTCAGCGTCCGATAGGTATCCTCACCGAAATCCTGGTGACCGGGAGTATCGAGCAAATTGATTTGATGGTCGCGATAGTCAAACTGCAACACCGTCGAGGTGATCGAAATCCCCCGCTGTTGCTCCATCTCCATCCAGTCCGACGTGGCGCTCCGTTCCGATCGTCGTGCTTTCACCGTTCCCGCTTCGTGAATCGCGCCCCCGTAGAGCAACACTTTTTCCGTCAGTGTCGTTTTGCCCGCGTCCGGGTGGGAAATAATCGCAAACGTACGACGGGAATCGACGGCGGATTGTAATTCGGCAAGATCGACAGTTTCGGCGGTCATGAAGGCAGAAAAGATAAAGCGACGATCCGCCACGGTCACCGAGGGCAACACGCAACGAATTGACCTAATTTTATGGTAGTTGAGCGCCGACGTGCCGCGTTCTCCAGTCGAGTCGCGTTTGAATTGATCCAATTTGGGTGAATTGCAGGTGAATTTGATCGCGAATTTAAACGATTCATGGTTGCAGTCTCAGCGAAACCTTGGCACGATCGAGACTCATCTTTAATTAAATCTTTGGGGTTACTAATTTATTTCGACGCGGCTTCACCCCGCGACTTCACCCCGCGACTTTGCCCCGCTGCTTCATACCGTCGCTTGACAACACTGCTTTATACCGCCGCTTCACACCTCCTAATTTATGACCTCCGTTCTCCTCCCCACCACACCGACCGTTCCCCTCAACGCTCCCACCATTCACACCACCGATCGCGGCCTGACGATCATCGCCGAACAAATCCCGGTCGAAGCGGTCAGCCTGAATGTCTGGCTACGGGTCGGAGCTGCGATCGAATCGGAGGCGATCGACGGCATGGCCCATTTTCTCGAACACATGCTGTTCAAAGGCACGCCGAATCTGGCGATGGGCGAATTTGAGCGCCGCATCGAAGCCCGTGGCGCGACGACGAATGCCGCCACCAGTCAGGATTACACCCACTATTACCTCACCTGTGCGCCCCAGGATTTTGCCCAGCTTGCGCCGCTTCAGTTTGATGTGGTGTTAAATCCCACCCTCGATGCGGATGATTTCGATCGCGAGCGTCAGGTGGTGCTGGAGGAAATCCGCCGATCGGCAGACGATCCGCGCCGTCGCAACTTTCAACGCCTCGCCGAGTTAGCCTTTGAATCTCTGCCCTACCGTCGCCCGGTGTTGGGACGCGCCACGACGATCGAGCAACTCCCCGTCGAAACCATGCGTGAGTTTCACCGCACCTGGTATCAACCCGATGCGATGACCGCCGTTGTCGTCGGCAATCTACCGGTGGAGGAACTGATCGCGATCGTGACCGATAGCTTTGAGCGTGCGATCGCCCACCATCCTGCACCTTCGCCCCAAACCACCGTTCACCATTTCCCCAGTGAGGCCAGCTTTGAGCGCATCGAACGCCGCGAAGCGATCGACCCGAGCTTGCAACAGGCGCGGCTGTCGCTGGTCTGGCGCGTGCCGGGTCTAAACGCGATCGGGCAAACCTACGCCCTCGATGTCCTCGCCAGTATCCTCGGTCAAGGCCGAACTGGGCGACTGGTGCGACGTTTGCGTGAAGAGCGCGGCCTAGTGTCCGGCATTGGGGCGGGAAATCTGAGCTACCAGTTTCAGGGGGTCTTTCAGGTGTACGCTCAGTTACCGAGTGAGCACATTGCGGAAGTGGAAGCGGAAATCGTGGCGGCGATCGCGGAGGTGCGTGAAACTCTCATCGCCAACCACGACATCGATCGCGTGCGAACCAAGGTGGCGAACCGCTTTATTTTTAATAACGAGCGACCGAGCGATCGGGCGAATCTTTACGGGTATTTCCAAACGCTGACGGGCGGCTTGGACGCGGCGATCGGCTATCCCGATGCCCTGCGATCGATTTACGCTCAGGATTTACGCGAGGCGGCACGGCGTTATTTGCGGGATGATGCCTACGGTGTCGTGATCGCGCGTCCGGAATAGCGCTGTGAACACTGCAAATACGGCTGAAATGACGCAAGTTCTCGTCACGATCACGACGGTGGTGGTCGTCGGGTTTAATATGCTGCTGGGTTTGGGGCTGGCGATCGCGGCTGGGTGGGTTTGGCGATCGCGTCGGCCTGTGCGGCAGTTTGCGCGAGATCTTGATCGGCTAGAGCGGGAGTTACGGGCAACCTTGCCCGAAGTCCCGGCACAGTTGGCCGCGAGTTGTGAGCAATTACGCCATCTGAAGGATTTGCATCAGGTGACGATCGCGCGGGTGGCGCTGATGAAGCAAGTTTTGCGCCTGCTGCGTCAGCTTTCAGGGCGTTTGACCCGGTGGCGATCGGCGCGATCAGCGCGATCAGTTTAATCCTCTAGATCTCACCATTGCAAATTTGAGTTTGGGATACGTAAATGGGCTGCTGTCAAGTACTAGCATCGTCCAACGCCGTGCCGCACTGTTTACAAAACCGAGCATCGCGATCGTGACTATCACACCCACACCTCCCACAGACGATCGTCACTCGCTGCCGACTTTTCACCATATGCTCAATCAACTGACCAATCTGCCACGGAATTAACGCCACCCCAGTCAAAATCATCAGCATCGTCAGCAACCGTCCAGCACTCGTCGCCGGAGTCATGTCACCAAACCCCACCGTCGTCATGGTGACCACAGCAAAATAGATCGCGTCCAGCACCGTCCCGAAATCCTCGGGATTCACCCTGTACTCTACTTCATAAATCAAGCCCGCAAATAGGGAAACGATCGCGATTAGTGTGAACAGAATGCGGGCAAAGATGAGGCGATCGCGCGATTCCAGGCGAAACAACGCCACATCCACGTCCAAGAACCGCAAGAGCCGCAAGACACGCACACCGCGCAAACCGTGGACGATCGGAAAGCCAAACAGGGACGCCGTTAGCTCCAGCAGGACGATCGCATCAATCGCCGAGAGCAGGCTACCCACAAACGCAAGTTTGGGATGAGCCCGCCAAAAACGAACCGCATATTCCACCAGGAAGACAACCGCGATCACCCCATCAATCACCCGCAGCCGATCGAACCACACCGGCTCAAGCGGAAACGTTGCCGCCACAAACGTGACCACCGACAGCACAATCAAAAAACGGATCAACACACTGATCTCGTTCGCAAATTCAGACAGTGGTGGACGGCGCAGTGAATCAGACGAGAAATCGGAGGCCATGCAACAAGGTTGAAACGAACAGATACGGTCAAACACTGCACAGCAGGACCAGTCAATCCAGGCTAGCCCTGCGGTGCGATCGATCTTGGTTGGATGAGTACGACCTTAACCGACGACGCTAGCGAGTGCCTCACGGGTGGCTTGCAGCGCTTGATCAATCTCAGCCGCCGTCACAATCAGCGGCGGCACAAACCGCAACACCTTCGGCCCTGCCGGAACCAGCAGTAAACCATTGTCCATCGCGGCTTTCACGATCGCGATCGCCGTCACCTCCGACTCTTCGCGAATCACCAAGCCATCGATCAGACCCCAGCCGCGCACCATTTCCAGTACACCGCTATAGTCCGCGACGATCGCCTGGAGACCCGCCCGCAACTGCTCGCCACGCTCACGCGCATTGGTCAGCAAATCATCCGCTTCCAGTGTTTGACACACCGTCAGCGCCACCGCACAGGCGAAGGGGTTACCGCCGTAGGTGCTGGCGTGTTCGCCAGGGCCGAGCACATTACAATGCTCCTTCGTCAGCAACGCCCCGATCGGAATACC
>RDYZ01000298.1 GCA_004293855.1 Oscillatoriales cyanobacterium
ACACCCACACTGAAACTGCGGAACGGGGCGGCATCACCGCAACCGCTGCCAACCCACCGCGCGAACCCACGTAACCGACCCCGCCGATCGGAATGGCTCGGCAGCAATCAAGCAGTTTCCAGCGATGATATAGAGCCGATCTATGACACGGATCATGAAATCCAAAGCGATCGTAGGCCGACAATTGTTTAATTTTGTATAAAAGGACACAGTAATTCCAGGAAAAGCCGAAATGAGTGTTAGATTAATGAATGACCACTGAGGTCAGTTTCTTTAAAAATGTCGCAATAAACGCCATGCTTAGACTTCGTCGCAAATCTCAACAACACGCCCAGCGTGCCCACCGCGATACCCTCCTCAAGGTTCTTGAGCGTCGGATGGAATCCGCTCGCGAGAAGGGTGATAATCAGCTTCTGCGTCAGCTCGAAGCTGAAGCGCAATACCTCAACTAGGGGAATATTTGCGGACGATCAATCGAGTTCACTTCACGGTTGCTTTTCTATGGATTTAAAAAGCAGTGATTTAAGGTCAATCACTGCTTTTTTTTGTGGGGAGATATAGCAGTACCCTCAGGCCTTACGCACTGACCGGCTAAAACCACGCAATACCGTGGGCGCATTGCCATGACGCCCCTAGAAGTTTCGATAGTTTGCGTAAGTCCTGACCCTTTTTGATTAGGACAGCACAACAGAGTAGGTGGTGATGCAAGGTAATGGGATTTCCGATGTGTAGCACTTGATCAATGGTGGTTTCAGCTATTAAGCACCATTACACTGCATCACTACCCTCTAGTCTGTCCTAACCCAAAAGGGTGCTGCTATACCAAGGCGGGTATCAAGGCTAAGCGGCTCAAGGCTGGATGGGATAATCGCTTCCTCTTTGCTCTCCTCACTTCCTGAGTATGTGTTTGCCCTGGCTTGCGGGGTCATGTCCTGCTGCTCAGACCCAGGGTTACACTAAGATTTGCTGTTTCGTCGCCATCATTTACTGTGTATCGCCCTCATACCCCCCGCAAGCCCACCGATACAATTCCCAACGCGGATTACACCCAGCTCGATCGCGACAAGCTGACGCCAATGATGCAGCACTATGTGGCGCTCAAGGAACGCTACGCCAAGGAGCTGTTACTGTTTCGGGTCGGCGACTTTTTCGAGTGTTTTTTTAGTGATGCGGTGACGGTGTCACGTGAGTTGGAGCTGGTGCTGACCAGTAAGGAAGGGGGTAAGGAAATCGGACGTGTGCCAATGACGGGTGTACCGCACCATGCACTTGATCGCTATTCGTCGCAACTGGTCGAGAAGGGCTACGCGGTGGCGGTTTGCGACCAGCTTGAGGAGGCATCGGCAGCCCACGCCGAAAAGCGGATGGTGGAGCGTGGTATCACACGGGTGATCACGCCAGGGACGGTACTTGAGGAGGGGATGCTCAAAGCGAATCGCAATAATTTTCTGGCGGCGGTGGTGCTGGCAAAAAAAAGCTGGGGTTTGGCCTATGCGGATATTTCGACGGGTGAATTTGCCACCACCCAGGCGGAGGGGCTTGATCGACTTCAGCAAGAGCTGATGCGTCTCCAACCGTCGGAAATCCTGTTTCCCACTAATGCGCCGGATGTGGGGGGACTGATTCGACCGGGGGAGAAAACGGAGGCGATCCCGTCGGTGTTGCCCGATCGATTTTGCTATGCCCTCCGTTTGCCATCGAGTTTTGAGGTGACCGAGGCAAAAAATCGCCTGATGCAGCGGTTTAAGCTGAAATCTCTGGAGGGGATTGGCTGCGATCGGCTACCGATGGCGGTGCGGGCTGCGGGGGGGCTGTTGGCCTACCTCGAAGAAACCTTTGAGCAGGATGTGGACGATCGACGTTTGGGAGCAGCCAACGGACGATCGATCCCCCTGCAACCTCCCAAAACCTACACGATTACCGACTACCTGATCCTCGACTATCAAACCCGCCGCAATCTGGAAATTACGGAAACGGTGCGGGATAACGTGCGTCACGGCTCGTTGCTGTGGGCGTTGGATAAAACCCGGACGGCGATGGGGGCGCGGACATTACAGCGCTGGTTATTGCAGCCACTCCTAGACCCGAAGGGTATCCGCGCCCGTCACGCCACGATCGCCGAGTTAACGAAAAATCTGACCCTACGTGAGGATATTCAAAAGTTATTACGATCGGTCTATGACTTAGAGCGACTCACCGGACGGGCGGGATCGGGAACTGCCAGCCCCCGCGACTTGGTGGCGATCGCCGATTCGATCGCCACCCTGCCCGACCTTGCCGCCCTAGCCGCGACGGGTCAATCGCCCTACCTGCGAGCGCTTCAGTCCGTACCGCCAGAACTCGAAGCCCTGGCAACGAAGATCCACGCCCACATTGTCGAGTCGCCACCGATCCAGATTAAGGACGGGAATATCATTCGATCGGGCATCAGTCCAGAACTCGACGCACGGCGTACAGAATTGGTGGCCGATCGCGATTGGATCGCCAATCTCGAAGTGACGGAGCGCGATCGTACCGGTGTTTCTAATCTTAAAGTCGGCTTTAACAAAACCTTTGGTTACTACCTCAGCCTACCGCGATCGAAAAGTGACCTCGCCCCGGAGGACTACATCCGTAAACAAACCCTAGCGAATGAAGAGCGCTACATCACCCCTGACCTGAAGGAACGCGAGGCGCGGATTCTGACGGCTCAGGAGGATTTAAACCGAATTGAGTACGAGGTGTTTGTGACCCTGCGATCGGAGGTGGGCGAACTGGCCGAGGCGATCCGTCAAGTGGCGCGAGCGGTGGCGGCGATCGATGTGCTGTGTGGCTGGGCAGAGTTGACAGTTGAGCAGGGCTATTGCTGTCCGCAGATTGACGAAACACGGGAGTTGACGATCGTCCAGGGTCGGCATCCGGTGGTTGAGCAGTTGTTACCGGCGGGGTTATTTGTACCCAATGCGGCCTATCTGGGACGCACTGAGGTTAACGATCGCCCAGACACGGTGATTTTGACGGGGCCGAACGCCAGTGGTAAAAGTTGCTATCTGCGTCAGGTGGGGTTAATTCAACTGATGGCGCAAACGGGCTGTTTTGTTCCAGCTCGATCGGCGAGTTTGGGAATTTGCGATCGGATTTTCACGCGGGTCGGTGCGGTGGATGACCTGGCGATGGGTCAATCGACCTTCATGGTGGAGATGAACGAAACGGCAAACATTCTGAACCATGCAACACCGCGATCGCTGGTGTTATTGGATGAAATTGGGCGCGGTACGGCGACGTTTGACGGCCTCTCGATCGCCTGGTC
>RDYZ01000299.1 GCA_004293855.1 Oscillatoriales cyanobacterium
AATTGGTGGTGCTTTGGTTGTGGCAACGGTCATGGCGATCGCATTCTTCGTTACGAATTCAGTGGCGTAGAACCATACAGAGTTTCAGATACTGCTTCCGTCGTTACGGATCAGATTGAGCCGTTAGATTTAGGTCTTCATCAGTTGTCAAATTCAGTGGATAGCTTCTGCCTTTAGATAGGCTATACTCCACGCTTAATATAAAGCTAAAAGCTCTTGAGTGTATTCTCAAGGGCTTTTTTGTTCTGATTGTTTAACATCCTGATTTAGGCTCGAAGTTAGAGAGCATCCCGTTTATGCAAATTGTCCCTCATCCCCCAGCCCCTTCTCCTAAAAAAGGGAGAAGAGGAGACCGATTCAAAGTCCCTCTCCCAAGTTGGGAGAGGGATTTAGGGTGAGGGTGACACAAATGGGATGCTTCCCGAAGTTATATCAAAAAACGATTCGCTTAGAACGCATCAAACAAGCAAAGAGCACGGATCGGAGTCGTTGACGTAGAATGCGTTTGACGAATAGTGCGGTTTTTAGCTTAGAGGAAAGTGTCCTAATCTAATCACCAACTGCTATATGTGTCCTAATCTAATCACCAACTGCTATATCAGCTCCTTCCCAATTGTATCGACAGATTCATGCTTCACTCCGTTTGTGTCGTATCTATATTTCAGTCGAAGACTGATGGGAGATGAGGTCAAATATACTGCCTAAAATTCTAGGCTAGAGTTCCGAGGCATTGTTGAACCTTGAAGTTATTAGACAGATAACAGTGGGAGATTTTGATATTTTAATTACCAGAAGAATGGCTGCTACATCGATCGTTAGTCACTCATTAGACTGAAAACAAACTATCCAGAATAAAAAAAGAGCCGGTAACGTGGGTTACCGACTCGGCCTGGATAGAGAATTTGAGATATCAACGAAAAGGAATTAAGCCGGTTAATTTGAAGAACTGAAGTGAGATGTCAATCAACCGACTTAATTGACCACAACAACGATGACTTAGTAGTTAACGGTGAATCCGGGAACACGCTCGTTGTAGTCGAGCTCTTCGGCGGTCACGGCTAGGGCGATCTGGTTAAATCCTTCCGAATTCCAGTTCCGCTCGTGAATCGGCTTGGAGATTTCGCCTTTGAAGTAGGCTTGGGTACCAAGGGCGATCGCGGCAATCCAGCCAACGACGAACAGGGCGATAAGTGCGAGTGTGAAAGCCATAAATGAACCTCCGATTGAGATAGGTTTGGCTTGCTTTGTTTACACTATACAAACTTTTGTAAGGAAATGCAACACTTTGTTACATAAATCCGATCAAGACTCATAATCCCCCCCTGGTCACGACCCTGGCCGTAGCGCGTGGGTAGAGAGGGAGGTGATGGATGATCACGCTATCGTTGGATGATGTTTGAGTCAGATTCCCCACCGAAACCGACGTCGGGTGCGCTCAAGGTCGGTCTATTCCTGAGACACCCGATCGCTTTGATGGTTGGGGTGGCGATCAGTTCCGCGTGTGTTGGTGCTCTCTGGGCTTCGATCGCCCCCCAAACCCTGCCATCACCCCTGACGGACGCCATGATCGCGGCCTCTTCCCCGGCGATGCTTGATCCGGTTCGTCCACACCTAGCCCGCCCGGTGACGATCGCCCTGCTGGGTGTCGATCGGTTACCCGAAATCGCCGCCGACTCGCCCCAGCGGTTCGCGAGCCACAGTGACACCCTTGCGTTAATCCGGTTTGATCCCGACACAAAGTTGGTTCAGGTACTATCTATTCCTCGCGATACACGGGTTGAAATTCCCGGTTATGGCTTCGATAAGATCAACCGTGCGAACCTCCTCGGGGGGCAAGCCTTGACGATCGCCAGTCTGGAGTTGCTGCTCGGTGACGTCAAGATTGATCGGGTTGTACGGGTTGATTTTGCCGCCGCGCGTCAGGTGATTGATCACCTGGGAGGGCTGGAGCTTCAGGTTGAACATCCCATGCACTACACCGATCGCACCCAAGGGCTAACGATTCACCTGGAATCCGGATGGCAATTGCTGGACGGGTCGGAAGCGATGCAATTTGCCCGCTATCGTGATGATGGTCTCGGCGATATTGCCCGAGTGCAGCGACAGCAACAGGTGTTTGATGCGATCCTGTCGCGTTTGCGTCAGCCTGCTTTGGTGGGCCGCCTGCCGAGCCTAGTCGCCATTATTCAGGATGCGATCGATACAGATCTCAGCCCGCGTGAACTCTTGGCCCTGACCCAAAGCGCGATCGAAGCGGAAACCGTGCAAGCTGTGATGTTGCCGGGGCGTTTTAGTCAGCCAGAGGATGGTTATACCCAAAGCTATTGGCTGCCAGATACAACCGAGCTCGATCGCATTCGCAATCAGTTTTTTGCGACGACCAAGCCAGACGACTTTATTAGTGACCCAGGAGCCCGCCGACAGATCACGGCTCAGGGGACTTGGCGTGTTGCCTTACAAGATGCAACGGGAGAAGCGGTCAATATTCACCCCTTCAGCTCCAAACTCCAAACCGAGCAGGGCACAACCATCATGCACCTAGCCCCGAGTAATACGGTGCGGCGCAAAACCCTGATTGTGGCTCAGACGGGCAATCTAGAAGCCGCCCAAGTGGTTCAGACGGCGATCGGCTGTGGTACGGTCACGGCTCGATCGACCGGTGTGATCGGTTCCGATGTCACGGTCTATCTCGGTCGTGATTGTCTGGACCGACTGCGATGACCCAGTCGGTCGTGGGTTAAAGCGCCTAAAGCGGCGTCAAGACCCGTACCGCCTTGAGGATTCGCAGTAAAAAGATGGTTTGCCGTACGTTGGGACTTAAGAGCGGATCGTCATCGGGGGCTTGCAGTTCCGCCTGTAGGCGCTCATATTCCCCCAACGCGAGAGGCTGGCCGTCAATGGGCGATCGGGCGTCGAAAATGGGTTGATTGCGTAGGATTTCTTCCGGTGTATCCTCCGGCGGGGGCAGTGCCGCCACCGAACGCACGAGCAGAGGATGTACGGCGAAGACGGTCGCGATCGTCGCGAGACCCAGCGATCGAAACAGGCGGCCCAAGATCGGGTGCAACATCAGGCAAAACACGCGGCGAAACACCATGGACTATCGCCCTGAAGGATTCAGAGGGGGCTAGGTCGGGGGAACGATTTGTAAAGTAACGGAGATCAGACCGGATAGGGAATTAAGACATGACCGAGATCAACTGTGCCCTGTTGCAGAAGGTCAGACCGATCGAGCCCCTCGAACCCTTGAAATCATCGGACGATCGGCGGATCTCATCACCACCAGAGGTGGGACATCCCCCCCAAGAATTTCCCACTTGATCGCATGTTATTTGATAATGGTCTAGGCTTATGCCAAATTATTCACAAATCTCTGCCAAAATTTACTTCCTTCACCAATGTCCACATCGCCCCAGTCCGAACAGGCCCGATCAGAAGATCCATCGCTCAATCTGCCCGTGACTGAGGCAACGAACGGTAACGGTGCAGTCAAGGCAGCCTCTCCAAGCAATCCCACCAATCCCAACGCCGCCAAGGGTGACGATCGCAGCGCCAAGACACGGCAGCTACTCGGCATGAAAGGAGCCGGAGCCGGAGAAACCAGTGTTTGGAAAATTCGGCTACAACTCACAAAGCCGATCACCTGGATTCCGCTGATTTGGGGTGTGGTCTGTGGTGCGGCCTCCTCTGGGCATTTCACCTGGACCTTTGAACATGTCTTAATGTCCGCAACCTGCATGTTAATGTCCGGGCCTTTACTCACGGGCTACACCCAAACCATTAACGACTACTACGATCGTGAGATCGACGCCATCAACGAACCCTACCGCCCGATTCCGTCCGGCGCAATTTCCATTCCGCAGGTGGTGTCTCAAATTTGGGTATTGCTCCTCGGCGGCTGGCTGGTGGCCTTCGGTCTCGACCAGTGGGCCGGTCATGACTTCCCGACGATCACCGTCATGGCGGTTGTGGGCTCGTTTCTGGCCTATATTTACTCCGCCCCGCCCCTGAAGCTGAAGCAAAATGGCTGGCTCGGTAACTATGCCCTCGGCGCGAGTTACATTACGCTGCCCTGGTGTGCTGGTCATGCGCTGTTTGGCGAACTCAACCCGACCATTTTTGCCCTGACCTTGTTTTATAGCTGTGCGGGTCTGGGCATCGCGATCGTCAACGATTTCAAAAGTGTTGAAGGGGATAGCCAGTTGGGTTTGAAGTCTCTGCCCGTCATGTTTGGGGTGGGGACTGCGGCCTGGATTTGTGTCCTGGCGATCGATATTTTCCAATTCGGTGTGGCTGGATACCTCATGAGCATTCACCAAAATCTCTACGCTGTGCTGCTCATTCTGTTGGTGATTCCCCAAATCGTCTTTCAAGATATGTATTTCCTGCGTGACCCGATCGCCAATGATGTGAAATACCAAGCCAGCGCCCAGCCCTTCCTCGTTTTTGGCATGTTGGTCACCGGTCTTGCCCTCGGTCACTCGCTCATCGCTTAACGGCGCACCCAACCTCTGCGGGGATCTTGCGGCATCTGGGCTTCCCCCCAGCCAACACGATCCCTAGGCCCCATCCGCAAATTCGCCTCAATCCCGCCACCCTGTCCGAGGATGGCCAGCGGATGTCACCGATCGACACAACTCATCCCAGAGGTGACGATCTCCGTAGCGCTTGATCCCGTTTCCTGTTCCGATCCAGATTTCTTTCGTTTGAGGTTCGATTTTGGTTAATAGCCCCCCCAATTCCAAGGCCATGCGATCACCCAATCCCAGAAATCGCCCGCCCAAACGCCGCCAAGGTCCGCCAAACCCTGCGGTTGAGCAGTTTAAAAAACTACTCAAGGTCGGACCTTTGGCTTGCATCCTATTGGGTCTCGGGACGACAGGAACCTGGGTTTGGTTCGATCGTCAACTCACTCAGCTCGATCAAAGCTTGCCCGATTCAAGGCAGGTGACGACCTTTGCCCGCCCCGGAACCATCACCATCAAAGCCGCCAACGGTACGATCTTGCAGCAGATTGGCCCGGTCACCCACGACAAGCTCAAGCTGAGTCAAATGCCCGACGGCTTGATTAACGCCTTCTTAGCGGCGGAGGATCACCGTTTTTATGAACACAACGGCGTCGATTTACAGGGGATTTTCCGCGCTGTTGTGGTCAACCTGATGCAGGGGAGTGTCGTCGAAGGGGCCAGTACGATTACCCAACAATTGGCGCGGACGGTGTTTTTAACCCAAGCCCCAACCCTAGAGCGCAAGGTCCGAGAAGCACGTCTGGCTCAAAAAATTGAGCAAGAGATGGTCAAAAATGACGTGCTGGAGTACTACCTCAATCTGGTTTACCTCGGATCAGGCGCCTATGGTGTCGGTGATGCGGCGTGGGTATTTTTTAGTAAAACCGTCGATCAGCTCACGCTGCCTGAGATGGCGACGATCGCCGGGATGCCCGCTGCGCCGAGCGAATATTCGCCGATCGTCTCACCCGAGTTGGCCCGTCGTCGCCGCAATGTGATCCTCGATCGGATGGCGGACCTGAAATTCATCACCCAGGATGAAGCGGAAGCGGCCAAAGCCTCACCCCTGGGGACAAATCCCAGCTTGCCCAAACGTTTGAACGTTCGACTGCCGTACTTCACCAGTTATATCGAACAGGAACTCCCGAAATTTGTCTCCCCAGAAGAAATTGAACAGGGTGGCTTGATTGTCGAAACAACCCTCGACATGAAAATGCAGGAGTACGCCGAAACGGCCGTAACCGAGGCTCTGGAAACCGAAGGCAATTGGCAGAACTTTAGCAATGCCGCGCTGATCTCGATCGACCCTCGCAGTGGTGAAATTCGCGCCATGGTTGGAGGGTTAGACTTTAAGAAAAATCAGTTTAACTTTGCGACCCAAGCAAAACGTCAACCCGGTTCCACCTTCAAAGGTTTGGTCTATACCGCTGCGATCGCCTCGGGCATGTCGCCCACCGATTCCTACGAAGACAAACCGATCAAGATTGGCAACTACCAACCCAAAAATGCCAACGGTCGTAATGTCGGCTGGGTTTCCCTCGATACCGCCCTCACCCAATCCATTAATACTGTCGCGATCCAGGTGCTGGGAGACGTGGGCTTCGAGCCGACGATCGCCCTCGCCCGCGACATGGGCATCGAATCCAAGCTGGAAGAGGTGTACGCCCTCGCCCTCGGAGCCTACGAAGTCACGCTCCTGGAAATGACCAGCGCCTACGGAACCCTTGCCAATAGCGGTAAACACCAGATCGCCCACGGCATTCGCAAAATCCGTAACCAGGCCGGGGAGGTGCTCTACGACTACAGCCTAGAAGGCAAGCCACGTCAGGCCGTAGACGCCGATAGCGCTGCGATCATGACCTGGATGTTGCGCCACGTGGTCACCAACGGAACCGGTACTCCCGCCCAGCTTCCCGATCGACCCGTGGCCGGTAAAACCGGAACCACCGACAATGCACGAGATCTGTGGTTTATTGGCTACATTCCGCAGCTTGTAACCGGTGTTTGGCTCGGGAATGAGGACAACACACCCACCTATGGCGCGAGTACAACCGCCGCCGGTGTTTGGCGTGA
>RDYZ01000008.1 GCA_004293855.1 Oscillatoriales cyanobacterium
AGCTTTGCACGTCGTCAGGTGGCCGGTGTGCTTGAGGAGTTAGAAACGTTTTCGGCTAACGATCGTCTGGAACACCATCCACAATTACTCTGGTCGGCGGTGCGCCTTGCTCGAGATTTAACGGCGCATCTAAAACCAGAAACTTGTCTCACGTTCCACCGATCGCGCTCCATTGAGTTTCCCTAATGTCTGAACCCGCTAATTTTTATCCTAATAATCCTTACAATACTTAATACAGACGGTTGGCAAACTCTCTGTGGCGCCATGCAACAGCCTTCACCCCAATCACCCTCCACCGTTCCTGTCATAACTTTCCTCACGAACGAGATCGACCCACGAGCAAAATCTCATGCCGAATGCAGACTCTAACTTGACCAATCGTCCGGACGAACTCAATGGTGTCGATCAATCGATGAATATTCAGCCCGAAGAGACTGCATTATCCGAGCCAACCCTAGATGGGTCACCGATGATCCACGAAGATAGCGAGCTGGGGATGAATCCGGAGAGCGGTGCGGAACCCGAACCCACGATGATCGACAGCCCAGCCCCAGTCGCCTCCCCTACGGAAGCACAACGTAACGCAGAAGGGGATTCACACATGCGGCGCTATGCCGATGATCTGGATCGTCTCATCGAGATTTTGCCGGAGGACTTGCGGGCTCCGCTCAAGGCTCACGATCGCTATGCAGAGTTGGTCGAAATTGTTCTGGATCTGGGTCGTAAACCCGAGGCGCGGTATCCCAATCAAGCGGAATACATCTGTGAACGACTGATCACCCGCGCAGATCTCCAAAATTGTGTGGATCGCCTCGGCCATTTCGGCGGTGACAATCGCGCCGGTATCGAGCAAACCCTACACCGCATCAGCGCGATTCGGAATCGGAAGGGTGACATTATTGGTTTGACCTGCCGGGTGGGACGATCGGTGTTTGGGACGATCGCCCTGATTCGGGATTTGGTTGAAAGCGGCGAATCGATTCTCATGCTAGGGCGTCCGGGTGTGGGTAAAACCACCGTGTTACGGGAAATTGCCCGCGTTCTGGCCGACGATCTCGGCAAGCGCGTCGTAATTATCGACACGTCGAACGAAATCGCGGGCGATGGTGACATTCCACACCCGGCGATCGGTCGAGCACGACGGATGCATGTCTCCAAGCCGGAATTGCAGCACCAGGTCATGATCGAAGCCGTGGAAAACCACATGCCGGAAGTCATCGTCATTGATGAAATTGGCACAGAGCTAGAAGCCCTCGCCGCCCGGACGATCGCCGAGCGGGGTGTCCAATTGGTCGGCACAGCCCACGGCAACCGTATCGAAAACCTACTCAAAAACCCCACCCTCTCCGACCTAATCGGCGGCATTCAATCCGTCACCCTCGGGGATGATGAAGCGCGACGGCGTGGAACCCAGAAAACTATCCTCGAACGTAAAGCGCCGCCCACCTTTGGGATGGCCGTCGAAATGCTGGAGCGTTATCGCTGGGTGGTACACGATAACGTGGCCCAAATGGTGGATACCCTGCTACGACGCGGCCAGCCGAACCCCCAAGTTCGCAGTTTCGATGCCACGGGCTCCGTCAAAATTGAGTATGAGTTACCCCTGAGTGCGGTTCCTGTGCCACCGACGGCGATGGGTCGTCCAGGGGGGTGGCGGTCATCGGGCAAGATGCAGCCCCTCCCCGCCCTAGATTCCAGTTCTAGCGTGGCCCTCTCCCTTGACAGTCGCCCACGGGTTCGTCAGGCTCGTCAGGATAGTTCCGTGATGCTGCCACCGACCCCAAGCCAGCAATTCGAGCGTATGTTGGATGTGTCCCTGCAAGCGCGGATGACCGGTGAGTTTCCGAGTGCGGAGGCGTTACGGGAGACGGAGGATGAGGTTCCTCAGGTGGTGCTATACCCCTACGCGATTAGCTCGCATCAACTGATCCAGGCGATCGAACTCCTCGATCTCCCCATCCGGCTGACCAAGGATCTCGATGAGGCGGATGCTGTGATTGCCCTGCGAACACACCTCAAAAATCATGCCAAACTTCGCCAAATTGCCAAGGTGCGGCGCATTCCGATCCATCCCATTAAAAGTAGCGGTATGCCGCAAATCACGCGGGCACTGAAGCGAATTTTAAAAATGGATGATCCAGGAATGCCAGATGTGCCGGATCTTCAGCTCTTTACGCGGGATGGTAGTGATGACGAAATTGAAGCACTGGAAGAGACACGATTAGCGGTCGAGCAAATTGTGTTACCGAAGGGACAGCCGGTGGAACTGTTACCCCGATCGCCCAAGGTTCGCAAAATGCAGCATGAATTGGTCGAGCACTACCGGCTAAAATCCGATAGTTTTGGCGACGAACCCAATCGCCGCCTGCGAATTTATCCAGCTTAGGGTCTGCGATCGTGGGTTCACGGTCGTGGGAATCGATGCCCGTTGGCGTCGTTTCCACCTTCCATTGGCCCGATTTCGCTGGACGTATCAACCGTCCGTGAGGGGCTGTCATCAATTCAAGTGCAAGCGCTGACTCAGTCAGAATTAAAGCCTCGCTGGTTTTGTGGGGTTGTGCAACGGCTTACCCGATCAGGGTTCTACGATTAATTGATGATACGCCCTAGGATGGAGGACGCGATCGCGCCCGCTGGGTGGGGTCTACTTCGTTCGCCCGAATGACCACTCAACTTCTTCTAGCGCTTATGCTTCGTGACGCCAAACTAATCTTGCTGCTCGCGATCGGAACTCTGACGGTGATGGCGGGGGCCGTCATCGCGCCGAATCTTCCCAACCTCGTCGCCGATTTTCAACTCGATCCCGAAATTGCCGGTATTCTTGTGGGAACTCACCTGATTACCGTGGCTCTCTCGGTCCCTTTTTTTGGCGTTCTGGTGGATCGCTTTGGGGCCTTAACCGTTCTCATCCCATCCCTGATTGCTTATACCCTGTTTGGGGTTTGCGGGGCGATCATCCCTGGATTTCACTCCCTGCTCATCCTGAGATCTCTGCTCGGTATTTCCACCGGCGGACTGACGGCCTCTAGCATGGGGTTGCTGGGTAAGTTTTATCATGGCGAAGCGCGTCAGCAGGTTTTGGCCTACGCCTCGGGGGCGTTGGCGATCGCCAATATCTGCTATCCGCTCCTCGCCGGTTTACTCGGATCGATCGGCTGGCGCTGGGCTTTTGGCCTGTACGGTTTGGCGATTCCCTTTGCTCTGATCAGTCCCAGGCTTTTGGGTCAAGCTCACAACCCGGAACCCGCTGGCCTGGAGACCGATCCCCCCCCTCCGATCGCCAAGCCCGTTCCCCTCGTCGCACTCGTGACGGACCCCCAAATTTTCCCCATTTTGCTGGCAATGCTCGTAACCTGCGGCACAATTTATGTCACGTTTATCTACGTCCCCATCTATATGCGTGACGTTCTTCAGGCCACCACCGCCTCGATCGGGGCAGTCTTAGCAACCACAGCCATTGGATCTGGCTTGATTGCAGCCTTTGGTGTTCGACGTTTAGCCCGCACCTTTGGGGGGTTGACCACTATTGTGATGGCTTATGGGTTGATGGCTGCGATGCTGGTTGCCTTTTCCTGCGTGACCCACCTCGCACTTATGTTTGCGGTGGCGATCGTTTTTGGGTTAGCCTTTGGGACAATTATGCCGAGTCTGTACGGTCATTTATCAGAACGCACCCCTACGGAATTTCAGGCCACGATCCTATCCATGGGAACAGGGCTCGGATTTTTAGGACAGTTTCTTTCACCGATCGTACTGGCGCCGATCGTGGCCCGTTATGGTGTGGTCAGTGCCTTTACCACCGCCGCCCTCTTTGCCCTCGGCACGGGCAGCTTGACCGCATGGCAGCTCAGCCAACCCGTTGCATCTTCCGAAGTCAAGCGATGATGATGCGCTCAAGCATTGCGGTGTTGTTTGGGCGCTTTATCCAGCTTAGGACGATACGACCTATCGTTACGACGGTACAACGTGCACGACCCACGATCGCCTTAAGCTGGGTCACCATAAACGCTCTGAATCCATTCCCACTCGCGGGCTAAGCCCTCTGCAAGACCGACCTTGGGAGCATAGCCGATTAAGGTTTGTGCCTTGGTGGTATCAGCACTGGTGTGTCGAGCATCCCCACGGGAGGGGTCGAGCCAGTCAATTTGAATGGGTTTGTTGACGATCGTTTCGAGCAAAGCAATCACATCTTTCAGCACCACACGACTGCCACCGCCAATATTAAACGCCTCGCCGATCGCCTCCGGACGGGATGCAGCGGCTAAATTGGCAGCAACAGCATCCGCAATAAACGTAAAATCTCGCGTTTGCAGGCCATCCCCATAGATCGGAATGGCTTGATCGTGCAAAATTGCCTTGAGAAACTTGTGAAATGCCATATCGGGCCGTTGACGTGGGCCGTAGACCGTAAAGTAACGCAAGGACGTGGTCGGAACGCCGTAGTTCACGTGATAGAGCTGACAGAGGTGTTCTGCCGCCAGTTTCGTGACACCGTAGGGTGAAACGGGCTGGGGTAAAACCGCTTCCGAGGTCGGGAATGCAGCCGCATTGCCATACACCGAGGAGGATGACGCATACACCAATCGCTCTAGGGTTGAGCAATCCTTCGCCGCTTCCAGCAGCATTTGGGTTGCCGTAATATTACGCTCGGTGTACAGCTCGAAACTACGCCCCCAACTGGCTCGCACACCGGCTTGGGCAGCTTGATGGAAGACGATCGAAACCCCATCTAGCAACGCCGATAAATCCAACTCATTCAAACTACGCTCCACCAAATGAAACCGCTCATGGTTGAGATAGGGGGCGATATTGGCACGTTTGAGCTGCGGATCGTAGTAGTCATTGAACTGATCAATGCCGATGACCGTATCACCTCGATCGAGCAGCGTACCGACAAGATGCGAGCCGATAAATCCCGCAGCACCGGTAACAACAATCGTTTGCATAGCAATCACACCGCTGGGATTAACAGCGGTTCCTAGAAAATTAAGACTCCCATACACGATAGATCCACCGCCAGGGCTTTGGCGACGATCGAGCGGCTGTCCTTCGTCTTGAAGCTGGGGGCTGGATGCTCGCCTGTAAATCTACGGAGTTGATTCGTTTTAGGGGTGTCGATCGCTGAGATCAAGCGTATCGGTGGAGGTCAAGCGTGATAGTTGGGAGTGTTCTAGCGCTTGACGACATGGTGCAAAGGAGCGCCGATGATCTGGGGTAATGCCGTGCTGCTGTAGGGCCGCGCGATGAGTTGCGGTTCCATAGCCCTTGTTTTGCGCGAGATCGTAGGCTGGATAGCGATCGGCGATTGCGGCGATCTCCCGATCACGCCACACCTTCGCCACAATACTGGCCGCACCGATGGCGAGATCACGGCGATCGCCCTGAATTACCGTGCGTTGGGGGATGGCTAGCTGGGGGATGCTGCGATTGCCATCGATCGAGCATAGATCTGGAGCCGGATGCAGCGCCGCGATCGCACGACGCATCGCCAGAAATGTTGCCTGAAGGATATTCAGGCGATCAATTTCGGCCACAGACGCCGTGCCAATCTGGACATCAAGGGCAATCTGGGCGATATCCAGGGCAAGCTGCTCACGCCGCCGGGAGCTTAGAGCTTTGCTATCCGTTACCCCGAGGCGATGCAGCTCGCACAGCCCCGCCCGATCCAGCACCACCGCTGCGGCTGTGACCATACCAAACAGAGCCCCACGACCCACTTCATCAACGCCCGCAATCCGTACAACCGTCACCGCTCTCTCCCCCCGCAGGAGGGTAGATCACAGGTTTCACGTGTGGGAGACGATCCATGACGGTTGACGGACACCATGAGCCGATCGATAACCCCTAGGAACTGGCGGAAGAGCGACGGCGGCGGCGGCGTGGCGATCGCGATTTACTCGATCCTTTGCCTGCCCCCGTAACGGCAAGTTCCGTTTCCACGGCCTCATCTACGGCCATACGCAGTAGATCGCGTTTTTTGACGAGCAAAATCTCCGGCGTCGAAGAGTCCTCAGATTCACCGTCGTCATGGCTCGTTACGTCAGAGGTCGCAGCCAGATCGGGCATCACCGCAGCATCGTCCTCCGGCGACTCAACAAGGAGCGCATCCGTCTCGGCCTCTGTGTAACTGGGGTGACCATAGGCGGAGGGTTGACCGGGCTCGATGATGTCTAGGGTGATCAGTTTGGGATTAATGACGTCACGATCGAGCTTCAACAGGGGAGACAGCCCCATCAGGGCATACACTTCCTGTTCTTCCGCTGTCATCTCCACCGTTACCACCTCGGGTTCCGGCAGCGTGCGGCTGTCGTGGTGATCACGATGATCTCGAGACTCGCGACTTCGCGATCGTGGATGTTTCTCGCTGACCACCTTAATGGGAGTCGCGATCGTCGTCACTTCCGCTTCGGCCTCATCCCCATCATCGTGCTCGTCTACGTCGTCCGCATCATCGGTAAGGAAATCAAACTCCTCCGGCTCGGACTCATCTTCCACCAAGTTACGAGTGCTACGTAAAATCGGAGCATCTTTTGGGGTCGGCTGCGGTAAGGTCTCATCCAGAGATTTCGTATCTCCGGCAAAGCGACGGCGGCGACGGCGGCGGTTGTTGCGGCCTTCCCCCAGTTCTTGATAGCTGGGGTGGCTGATGAGATCCAACTCTTGCAGATCATCGTCCGCATCGAGATCGAGATCGTTACTGACGATCGCATCACGTACCGGATCGGGTAGGGTTTTGCGGGGTCTCAACTCCGATCGGCTGCTGGATTTGCGTTCATAGACCAGCTCATGATGCTGGCTCGGCTCTTCCCCCGGCAGATTGACAATATGACCCAAGCCGCCACAGGTTTCACAGGGCAGGCTGAACAACTCATAGATATTCTGACCCTGGCGTTTCCGCGTTAGCTCAACCAAGCCGAGTTCCGAAAGTTGGGCAATCTGTGGGCGAGATTTATCCTGGCTCAGTTCGCGCGTGAACTGCTCCAGCACTTGGAGCTGATCACGACGCGACTCCATGTCAATGAAGTCAATGATAATCACACCCGCTAGGTTCCGTAGACGTAGCTGGCGGGCAATTTCCGTCGCGGCTTCACAGTTCGTCCACAGGACGGTTTCGCGTGCTGTGGCCGATCGCGTAAACGAACCCGAGTTCACATCGATCACCGTCAGTGCTTCCGTCGGTTCAATGACGATGTAACCACCGGATGGCAGATCCACACGCGGTTTCAGCGCTTCACGAATCGCCGCATTCACCCGGAAATAATCCAAGATGGGACGCTGTTCGCGGTGATGGTCGATCGAAACACCCTGCGGCGGGCGGCCGCCGCCCCAATTCATCAGGTGTTGCTTGACTCGCTTCGTGCCTGTGGGTGAATCTACGACGATGCGATTGACATCATCGGCATACATATCTCGCAACACCCGCTGCACAAAATCATCATCCCGGTTCATCAATGCCGGAGCGCGGGTTGTGCTGGTTTCCTCTTGGATGCTCTCCCATTGGCGTTGTAGGGTTTCGAGATCTTCAATGATCGCCTCTTCACTGACCCCTTCTGCTTCCGTACGAACCAGTAAGCCCATGCCTGCGGGTTTGATTAAGATCGCCAAGGCTCTTAAACGGTTACGCTCAGCTTCTCGAGCCACGCGGCGGGACAGATGCACCCCACGTCCAAAGGGCATCAACACCAGATAGCGACCGGGTAGGGTCACATTTCCCGTGAGACGAGGGCCTTTATTCCCCGTCGGTTCTTTCATGATCTGCACCAACACTTTTTGTTGAGGCGCGACCAGTTCCGTAATACTCGATGCCGATCGTTTTAGGCGGAGCGGTCCGAGGTCGGTGACGTGGATAAAACCGTTGCGTTCAGAGTCACCAATATTTACAAAAGCAGCGTCAATGCTGGGGAGGACATTCTCAACCACCCCAAGATAGATATCACTAACCTGATGATTGCCCGTGGCAACGACAAGCTCTTGAATTCGATCTTCTGAAAAAACCGCAGCGACGCGGTGCTGCTCTGCAATAACAATTTGCTTGGGCATTCAATTTCCTCAAAACTTTCAGAGTCGGGGAGTGAGGTTGCACCAGGGATATGCGGGGCTTCGATCGCGGAGAAAAAGACGACAGATCATTCGGTTCTGAAGTCGTAAGCAATACACCAAGAACGCTCAACTCGTGAGCTTAGGGGCGATCGAATGGTGGGAGTAAAAGGCAAAAGCAGGGGCTTGAACCTTCAAGACGCGGGTAAGCGCGGGTCGCACGGCGACATAGAATCCTAGGGTGCATCCCTGGCTGCAACTCAAAATTGAGCTGAACGAGCGATACGCTCAATCTTGAAGCAACACATTCCGACGATGTGACGTGTAAACGGACAAAGCTCAGCAAAAACCAAACGTTAGGTGTTTTTTCCGGCTGCCCGTCCCGTCGCGTTTCCTATTTCAAACTCGGGAAGACTCGTACGAAGTCGTACTTTGAGGTGATCCTATCATGTTCGCTGACTGTTTCAGCGGTTTTCGCAAACTTACGGCAGTGGAGTCCAAACTGAGTGCGGGGGTTAAAGCTACCGAGCTGAGGCGTGTCCTGACACGTTCTGAACCCGTGGGTTGATCACCGTTCCCGTAATCGCCGGTCTGCTCTCTGGAGTTAAAGCGACAAATTTCGAGCCGGGATTAGGCGGCTCGTCTCACGGGTGTACCGCCGATCGCCCATCCTTGCCCCGATGGATCGCCGCTCCTCTGTTACCTCTGCCCGAATCGGCAGAAAACCCATGACCCCAGAACACTCTAGTCCACCGAATCGTTTGTCTTCCTCCCAAGCTCTCGTTCTCCGTTCGCAACAGACCGGGCCGGATCGTCGAGCCCAGCGAGCCGCGATCGCCACACGCTGGCTGCGTTGGCTGCTGCCTCTGTTGCTCATGCTGGAGGCTAGCCTCGCGATCGCCTACCTTTGGAATATAGCTCAGGGTCACCCGATCGCCTGGATCGACTTCAATGCTCGGGAAACACTCCCCTCCTGGCTCCAGGCCGGTCACATCCTAGCACTGGCGACACTATGCGGCTGGCGGCTGCTCCAGAACGATTCCCCGACGCCCTCGCGTTTGGTCTTGCGCTTGCTGGTTTTCGTCTTAAGTTTCGCGGCAGCGGATGAAATTTTTAAGATTCACTTGATGTCCCAGGCGGAAATGATTCGTCATGCCTTTTTTGGGGTGTACTTGGGGGCGATCGTCACCCTGCCGGTTTTATTTTGGCGCGATCTGAAAGCCGTGTGGCAGCTCGACCCTGGATCGGTTCTCCTCGCGGCGAGCGGCCTCGGCGTGTTTTGTGTGGGGGCGTTTGCGTCCGAGTGGATTCGCGATCTGGTGATCGCGCCGCTGTGGCCACTCCTGACCGACCGGGCGGGCGGCGTGGAATACCTGCGGATCGCGATCGAAGAACTGGGCGAACTCTGGGGCGAAACCTGTGTTTTAGCTGCGGCGCTCCGCTTTCAATGGTTGACCACGGGAGCTTCGCGCCGCGATCGCTAGGCGCGGATGTACTCGTAAATACCGATGTACTGCTGTGCGGGTTTTTTCCAGGAATAATCGCAGGCCATCCCCTGCATCGCCAACTTTTTAAACTCCTCGGGATAGACCGACCAGAGGCCGAGTGCCCGATCTAGAGCTGACTCGAGCGCCGCGTTATCGGTTTCATAAAAGACGTACCCGTTGCGTTCGTAGGGTTTATGGTTGGTGTCGTAGTCACGATCGAACACCGTATTGACCAAACCACCCACGCCGCGCACCACCGGCACAGCACCGTAGCGCAAGCCGATCGTCTGGGTTAAACCGCAGGGCTCATAGTTGCTCGGAACCACGATGATGTCTGCCGCCGCGTAGATCAGGTGGGCGAGTTCTTCATTAAAGCCCAACTCAATATGACAATCCGGGTTATCGTTCAGGTTGCATTTTTCATGCCAGAACCAATCGTTAATCCCCTGTTCCGTGGCCGACCCGAGCAAGACAAACTGGCCGCCCCGTCCAAGGGTGTAGTACACCGCATGGTGAACCAGATGAACCCCTTTTTGATCGTCTAGGCGACCGATGAAAGCCACGAGCGGCTTGTCATCATCGGCGAGCAAGAGGCGATCGCGCAGGGCTTTTTTGTTCTGGGCTTTGCCGCTGATATCGTCTTTGTTGTAATTGGCCGCAATGTAATGATCGGTCTCAGGGTTCCAGACACCGTATTCAATGCCGTTGAGAATTCCGCCAAACTTATCATTATGGATTTCGAGCGTATGACCGAGACCATAGCTGATGCCCGAGTATCGCGCCTCCCAGGCATGGTGCGGTGACACCGTATTCACATGGTTCGAGTAGACGATGCCGCCCTTCATATAGTTGAGTGCGAAGGGGTTAAAGTTGTCGCGTAGACGATCGTACTGGAAGTAGTAAGACTCACGATTCAAGCCCGTCGCCCAGAGGACGTTTGCCCCTGCAATGCCTTGGTGTTTAAAGTTATGAATCGTGTAGCACACCCGCTGGCGATCCATGCCATGCCATGCATACATCTCGTAGAGCATGACGGGAATTAAGCCCGTTTGCCAGTCATGGCAGTGGATGATATCGGGGCGCTTGTTGCTCACCAGGAGAAATTCCAGGGCGGCCTTACTGAAAAAGGCAAAGCGCATGTGATCATCGATCGCGCCGTAGTAATGGCCCCGGCTAAAGAAATTGTCACTGGAATGGGGCTCAATAAAGAAGCACAGACGACCGTGTACCCAACCGCAAAACACCGTACAGGTCACCACCCCACCAAACCACGGCACCTCAAGTCCTAAGTAAGCTTCATGCAAACCCCAAATGTGGTCATAGCGCATGCAATCGTACTTCGGTAGTATCAGCTCAACGCAGTGACCTTGGTTTTCCAGCTCAGTACTGAGGCCGTATACAACATCGCCTAAACCACCGGCTTTAATGACGGGAGCACATTCCGAAGCGATTTGTACGATGTACATGCTGATTCCTCACATCTCTAAAAAAAATTCTTATTCGGCCTTATTAACTCAATGTGATACCACAAAATTTACATAGCTTTACGTTATGACAGTGAGCAACGCGGTTTCTGGGTTGGGTTGGAACCTCCGGCGATCGCCGTGAATTCACAACATACGAGTCAGATCTACCGTGCGGCCTGTGCTGTGTAACGTCGTTTGATCGTTCTGATCGCGGGGTCGTTCTGTGCCTGCGATCTCCTTACCATCGCGTCTATTTCCCTCGATCCCTATGAGTTCTTCCAGCATTCAACCCGCCCAGATTACCCAGGTTTTACCCGACTCCATCGCGTGTGAGATTGGCTTTCAACCGGGCGATCGGCTCGTTAAAATTAACGGTACAGCACCCCGTGATCTAATCGACTATCAATTTCTCTGTGCCGATGAAATCCTGGAGCTAGAGGTTCTCGATGCTGACGGCGACACCCATATTGTCGAAATCGAAAAAGACTACGACATGGATCTTGGTCTCGAATTCGAGTCGGCCATCTTTGACGGGCTGATCCAGTGCAATAATCGCTGTCCGTTTTGCTTCATCGACCAAAAACCGCCGGGAATGCGCGATACGCTCTACCTCAAGGACGATGACTATCGCCTCAGCTTTCTCTACGGCTCCTACCTCACCCTCACCAACCTGACCCAGCGCGAATGGCATCGCATTGAGCAAATGCGGCTGTCACCGCTCTACGTCTCGGTTCATGCCACAGACCCCGATATCCGCACCCGCCTGCTCAAAAATTCTCGGGCTGCCGAAATTCTCGACCAGTTGGCCTGGTTTCAGGAGCGGCGCTTGCAGATCCATGCCCAGGTTGTGGTGTGCCCAGGGATTAATGACGGGGAGCAGTTGACCCGGACGCTGACGGATTTGGCACGGTTTGGGGGGGGAGAGATCCCGGCGGTGGCATCGGTGGCGGTGGTTCCTGTTGGGCTAACGCGGTTTCGTCCTGCGGAGGATGAGTTGATGCCGGTGACGCCGGAAAAGGCGCAGGAGGTGATCGCCCAGGTGGAAGCGATACAGGCAACGTTCCGGGCGTCGCTGGGTTCGACGTTTGCTTGGATTGCGGATGAGTGGTTTTTGATCGCCGGTCGGACGGTTCCGCCCCGATCGACCTATGCGGATTTTCCGCAAATCGACAATGGTGTGGGCTCAATTCGGCAGTTTATCGAACAGTTTGAAGCATCGGCGGATCGACTGTTAACCAATCGCCTACCCGCAATGGTTCAGACACCGCGCCGCTTAACCTGGATTGTGGGTAACGCGGTCGAAGTTGCGTTTCAGACGGAAATTCTGCCGCGCTTGAATGCGGTGGAGGGGCTGACGATCGACCTGCTGCCGCTGCATAGCGAATTTTGGGGTCAGGACATCAGCGTGACGGGCGTACTGACCGGTTGTGATGTGCGATCGGGGCTGCGCGATCGGCTAGCCACCACGGGCAATCTCGGCGATGCGATTCTCATGCCCACCGTCATGCTCAAGTATGGAACCTCATCCTTTTTGGACGATGTAACCGTTGCCGACATCGAGCATGAATTTGGCCTACCAGTCCTCTTGGCCTCGGGAACCGATGACTTAATTCGGAACTGTCTTGGCCTCGGGTCGGCACAACCCGTCACCATGCCGTGATCTCCCTAGGGAAACTCAGGGCGATAGCCATCCGGTAAGACGGTGCGTTGATCGAGTTTCGCCCCGGTTACGTTGGCGCCAAGGGTGCGAAATAGCGTTGTCCCTGAGAGGATGGCTCCCTCCAAGGAGGCTTGATGGAGGATCGCTCCCGTCAAATCCGCATCGGTCAGATCCGCATCGGTCAGATCCGCACCGGTTAAATCCGCGCGGTACAGGATTGCCCCCCGTAAATTCGCCTTGCGCAGATTGGCCCCCCGCAAATTGCAGCGATGTAGCCGCGAGTGGCACAGTGTTGTACAGCCTAGGTCTGCCTTATAAAACTGACTATCCCCAACTTCCGAGGCGACCAGTTTGAGGCCATGAAGCTGACCGTAGGAAAAGTTGGTATAGGGCAGGTATGCCTCGGAGAGGTCGGCGTATTGCAAGCTGATGTCGTGTAATTCCACCTCGAAGAGGTGGGCATGTTTGAGGCAAGCTCCGTCAAAAAAACGCTCTCCAAGCGCATAGGCTTCAAGGAGTTGCACGCTGTTGAGATGGCGTACAACTGGGCGATTTAATGAGCAGAGCTGATCCTTTGATGAGTTCACGAGCTTTATGATCGGTAGGCTCCAGGGCGCAGAGGTGAGAGGACGGTCATGGCAAACCCGATCGCAAGTAACGCGATCGGCCATTCCCGTGGGTGGTTAATATAAGTTAATCGTTTGATCCCGTTTGCAAAACGTCGCTTAATGTTTTTCTAAACATGTCCAGGTAGGCCGCAGCGGGAACACGAGACCCCCAGATTGTTGTCAAGACAGACCGGAGCGATATCGTTCACCCTCTGTTTTTCCGTGAACTCACCTCTTGAATTGATCGTGAATCACTCGTCCAAACTATCGCTCGCCGAACACTATCACGATCGCACCAAGTACCACCCCGAGACGATCGGACGGGGCGGGGTTGCGATCGATTGGGATCATCCTCCCGAGACGTTTAAGACCTACCAGATTGGCACGACGATCGAGCTGCAACCCTACCTCAAGCGTGAGTCGGAGGGGCTGGAGACGAGAGATCAGTTTTTGCGGCGACTGTCGCGCCTGCTGTATTTAACCTATGGCGTTACGGCCAAAATGCAGGGCATGGGCTCCCAGGTGTTTTACCTGCGAACGGCTCCGTCGGCGGGGGGACTGTACCCAGCGGAGATTTATCTAATTTCGCGTGGCACGGAGGATCTCCCGGCGGGTCTGTACAACTATCAAGTTAAAACCCATAGTCTGCACCGGTTTTGGGATAGTGATGCGTGGCCGGGGCTGCAAGCCTCTTGCATCTGGCATCCGTCCCTGGAGACGACGCGGCTGGCGATCGTCACCACGGCGGTCTTTTTTCGATCCTTTTGGCGCTACCACGATCGGGCCTATCGCCGGATTTATCTCGATACCGGGCATCTCTTGGGCAATCTAGAACTGGCGAGTTCGCTGAATGATTATCGGGTCCATGCGATCGGCGGTTTTCGCGATCAGGCCCTGAATGATTTGCTCTACCTCGACGGTGAACGTGAAGCGGCGACGGCTGTGTTCGCCCTGGCCGATCGCTACGATCTCGCCCAGGATTTGCCCAGCTATGGCACGGCCCTTCCCTCGAGAGTCCAGACGGACTATCCCGACCTGGCCGAAGGTCACCTACTCGCTCACCTTCACCGGGCCAGCGAAATCGACACCGAACCCCACTTTGGCTGGGAGACGATCGCGGCTCATCTGCCGCCAATCCATAATCGGAGCTACGACCTGCCGTTTTGTACCAAGGTCTCAACCGATACCCCACCGATCGATTGGGGGTTGGAGGCGGGCGATCTGGAACGGAGTATCGTGAACCGCCGATCGTGCCGTCGCTACAGTGCCCAGCCGATTTCAATCGGTGACCTTAAAGCGGTGCTGGATTTTGCCTATCATCCCGATCGCTATCATCTGTGGGCGCTCGATCCCGCACCAGACTATTTTGATCTGCCCAGTATCCGCACCTTTGTCGCGGTGAGTCAGGTTCAGGATCTCGAAGCGGGCTGTTATTACTACGCGCCGGAAGCGGACGAACTGCGGCAGATTCGCTTTAAAAATTTCCGCCGCGAGCTGCATTTTCTGGCGCTGAATCAAGATCTGGCACGGGATGCAGGCGCGGTGATTTTCCATACGGCAGATCTGAGTCAGGCGATCGCCCGCTATGGCGATCGGGCCTATCGCTATCTGCATCTCGATGCGGGACACCTGGGGCAGCGGCTCAACCTAGCGGCGGTGGCGATCGGTTTAGGAGCCAGCGGGATTGCGGGCTTTTTCGATGATCATGTCAATGAGGTGTTGGGCATTCCGCCAACGGAGGCGGTGCTATACCTCACGACGATCGGTCAGCCTTGGGGTCGTGACGATGCGGATCGCTAATCCCAACGAATTTCGAGGTCAACGTAGGCTACGGTGCAGACACAACAGGCTGCAATTGTCACCTCAAAGATCCACCAACAGCGCTAAATTATCGCGGTGAACGATCGTCGCGGGGCCGTCGTAGCCCAAAATGGTCTCAAATTCGCCCGATTGCCGTCCCGCAATTTGCGCCAATTCCACACTGGTGTAATTGACAATTCCCCGCGCGAACGGCGTCCCCGCCCGATCGCACAGTTCCACCGCCTCCGACGCCTGAAACTCACCCTCAACCCGCACAATCCCCGCCGCGAGTAACGACTTCCCGCCCCGCCCGATCGCCGTGACCGCCCCCTCATCCAGGTAAATACATCCCTGCGCCACCAGCCCATAGGCCAGCCAGCGTTTCCGCGCCGAGTCCGTCGAAGGTTCCGGATCGAAGCGTGTGCCGATCGCCTTGCCGTTGAGAATATCGATCGGATTTTGTGGACGCTGACTGGAGGTGATCACGGTCGTCACCCCGGCATCGGTGGCAATGCGAGCCGCTGTGAGCTTGGTTTGCATCCCGCCGGTTCCCCAGCCGCTGCTACTGCTGTCGGTGCGGATACTGGTTTCGAGCTGGGTGAGCGCGGCACGGTTGGCGACGCGATCGATCGGTACGGCGTCGGGGTTGCGGGTTGGGTCGGCGGAGTAGAGCCGATCGACATCGGTGAGCAGGAGCAGCCAATCGGCACCGATCGCGCTGGCGACGAGGGCGCTGAGGGTATCGTTATCGCCAAATTTCAGCTCGTCATTGGCGATCGGGTCGTTTTCGTTGACGATCGGCACAATGCCCAGATCCAGCAGTTCCGCGAGGGTATTGCAGGCGTTAACGTAGCTGGCGCGGCGGACGAGATCGCCACGGGTCAGCAAAACCTGGGCGATCGGCTGCTGGAGCGAGGTGAACAAATCATCGTAAATCCGCATCAGCCGACCCTGACCGACGGCGGCGACGGCCTGTTTCGTGACGATATTGCGCGGTCGTTCGGTCATACCGAGACGCGCACAGCCCACCCCAACCGCCCCGGATGACACCAGCACCACGCGATGACCCAGGCGGCGCAAACTGCACACGGTTTCCACCAGGCTGGCGATCGTGGCGATCGCAAGGCTGCCGGTATCCGGTTGGGTGAGGCTGGATGTGCCGATCTTGAGGACGACGGTTTGGGGCGTTCTCATGGGGGAATCGTTGGCGGCGTCGGGGTTTGGCGAGTTCGATGGAAGCGACGAGGTCATGTGAAAGCGGTGATACCGAAGATAGGCGGGTTTCGGACAGATTTGATCGGGGTGGGTGGTAATTATGTCCGAATCGTCCCCTCAATCTGGATTGCAATCGAACATCCCAGGAAGCAAAAAATAATCTTAGAGTATTGCCCGAAAATAATCGCCCACCCCATCGAGCCTTAACGTTTTGCCAGATGCCCCTTGGCCGATCGACACAGATCGACCAACTGACACCGATCGCAGGCCGGTTTACGTGCATCGCAGACCGCCCGTCCGTGGTAAATCAAGCGAATCGATAGATTTTCCCAGTCCGCCTGCGGAATCAAAGGCATCAGATCCCGCTCAACTTGCACCGGATTCGTATGCTGGGTCAGTCCTAACCGGTGACTGAGACGTTTCACGTGGGTATCGACCGTGACCCCCGCATTAATCCCGAAGGCGTGGGCAAGGACGACATTTGCCGTTTTCCGTGCCACCCCCGGCAGCGTCAGCAACTCCTCCATCGTTCGCGGTACATCACCGCCGAACTCCTCAACGATTTTCTGACAGGCTCCCTGAATATTTTTGGCCTTATTTCTAAAAAAGCCCGTCGATCGCACCAACGTTTCGATCGCCTCCCGTGACGCGCCCGCCAGCCTTGGAGCGTCGGGATACTGCCGAAACAGCTCCGGCGTCACCTTATTCACCCGCTCATCGGTACACTGCGCCGACAGGATCGTCGCGACCAAAAGCTGTACGGGTGTTTCATAGTCCAGGCTACAGGTCGCGTCGGGGTAGAGTTCCGTGAGACGGGCGAAAATTTCCGTCGCACGTCGTTTTTTAGTCAGGCGAGGGGCCATCAATGGGATCATCCATTTCAACGGGCAGAACTGACGCAAACACCACCGCAACCGCTGTCACTCCGTAGCCCAACCGTGCCGGACTGTGAACGATCCGCGAGAGCCTGCATCAATTCTGACGGGACAAGGCAAGACGCCGAAGCCCTGGGAGCACTCCGACGTCTGAGGTCAGCCAAATAATCAAGGGTTGTGGTCTTAGCGCGTCAACTGCTGCACCCATTCCAACTGACTGGTATCGCGCACAATCAGGAAAATTCCCAGACCGAACAGCAACAGTAAACCCGACTGCATGACCGACTGCATGACTCCATCTTGGATATGCACCGGAACCGGCTTACCGCGCAGCCCCTCAACGATCAAAAAGGCCAACTGACCACCATCCAGCGCCGGGAGCGGCAAAATATTGATAATCGCCAGGTTGATACTAATCACCGCTGCAAACACGAGCAAATTGGTGGCGTTATCCTCCGCGACCACAGCGCCTTGCTGCACAATTTTGACGGGGCTGGCTAACTGTCCCGCCGTTTCGCCAAAGTTCGTGATCAGACGATAGAACCCACCCGCTGTGCCGACAAAAATGGACTGAAAGCGCTGGGCTCCAAGGCTGAAAATTTCGCCGATGTTGTTCGCCTGACGAAAAACCGGATCGCCATTGGGCGAAAGCTGGACACCAATCCGCCCCAGTCCTTCACTACTTTTTTCCGGTGTAGCTGTGAGGGTCAGGGTTTCGCGACCACGCAGCACTCCCAAGACGATCGCCTGTTCTGGGCTACGCTCGATCGCCGTTTTCAGCTCAATAATCGCCGTCTCACTGGCTGGTAATACCGCACCATTCACCGCGACGATCGTATCGCCCGACTTGATCCCCGCCTTCGCTGCGGGACTGTCCGCCGTCATCACCTGCGGTACGGCCACGCCGGGTTGATAGTTAAACCCCTCGGGAATGCCCGTCGCGCCGACCTGCATCACCAGGACCACGTAGGCAAAGATTAAATTGGCGATCACACCGGCACTAATAACGATTGCCCGATCGAACACCGGACGATTGCGCAACAGGTCGGGATCATCGGGCGGGATCGGACTGTCGGGATCATCATCAGGAAAGCCAACAAATCCACCCAGGGGAAAGGCTCGCACGGCATATTCTGTTTTTTCGCCCTGATATTTCAACAGGACGGGGCCAAAACCCAAGGAAAACCGATTGACGTGAATCCCCTGCAATCGAGCCGCGAGAAAGTGACCCAGTTCGTGAACGGCGATCAACAACGCCAGCACGGCGATTGCAGCCAAAACAGACATAAGTTACCTAGGAAAAACGAGCAAGGGGGACACAAACAAAAGGGGCGGTACTGTCCCGCGATCGTGACCGTACCGTCCCTTATTCTAAAACGTTTTTCCGTAGGCCGGGATCAGGGATCAGCCCGTGTTTCGCATCCCGGCGGCAATCCCATTCAGGGTGAGCAGCGCACCGCGCAGCAGTTCGCTCTTGCTGTAGCGCGATTGGATCACGCCCGGTGTGGCGTTTGTGCCGTGGCGACGCAGGCGTTTGAGGAGGGCAACTTGTAGCAGACCGAGGGGTACGATCGTCGCGTTACGCAGTTCCACCGATCGCTGCAAGGCAAGATCACCATCCAGCAGACGTGTGTGACCGGAAATCGTCGAAACGAGCTGACAGGTGCGGTGATATTCCTCCGAGATTTGATTAAACAGCACCATAAAGCGATCGATATCCTCGGGCTTGGCTAGCTCACGGAGATAGTGTTCGGCGATTTGTAAATCAACCTTCGCTAGGGTCATTTCTACCTTAGAAATCACCATTTTAAAGAACGGCCATTTGAGATAGAAATAGCGCAGCAGACGCAAGTGCTCTTCGGGTTTTTCGTCCAGAAATTCTTGAATCGCCGTACCAACGCCGTACCAAGCCGGGAGTAAAAAGCGGGTTTGGGTCCAGCTAAACACCCACGGGATCGCCCGCAAGCTGCCGATGTCCTTGGTTCCTTTTTTGCGGCGTGCGGGACGGGAGGAGATTTGCAGTTGGCTGATCTCGGCGATCGGCGTAATCTGCATGAAAAAGTCGATAAAGTCCGGCTGATCGTAGATCAAGGCGCGATAGTGCGCCCGTGACTTCATCGATAGCTCTTCCATCAGCTCGTTCCACGGCGCAATGTCATCAAAGCGCGTCCCGAGCAAACTGGACTGAATCACAGCCGAGGCAACGGTCTCCAGGTGATACATTGCCAGATCCGGCAAGCTGTATTTGGAGGCCAACACCTCGCCCTGTTCCGTAATCTTGATGCGACCGTCGATCGTCTCGCCCGGTTGCGCCAAAATCGCTTCGTAGGCTGGGCCACCGCCCCGGCCTACAGAACCGCCACGTCCGTGGAAAATCCGCAGCTTCACCCCAAAGGGATTGGCCACCTCTTGCAGGGCTTTTTGCGCCTTATGAATTTCCCAGTTACTACTGAGGAAGCCCGAATCCTTGTTGCTGTCGGAATAGCCCAGCATGACCTCTTGCAGCGCCACATCCGTGAGTTCGTGCACGTGGCCGCCGTCGAGCATCGATCGGTACAGCGGCAGCGCAAACAGATCCTTCATCACACGCGGCGCACGCTTCAAGTCTTCCACCGTCTCGAAGAGCGGTACAACCCGCAGCGTTCCGGTTCCCGTGGCCGGATCGTAAAGTCCCGCCTCTTTCGCCAGCAGTAGAACTTCGAGCAGATCGCTCGCCTCTTGGCTCATGCTGATGATGTAGGTTTGGCACAACTCGACACCAAATTCCTGCTGGAGTAAGCGCACAATGCGGAAGGTTTCGATCGTCTCCCGTGTGGTTTCCGAAAACGGCATTTCCGTCGGGGTCAGCGGTCGCCGCGTTTTTAGCTCACTGGTTAACCAGGCGACCCGCTCCGCCTCGTCCATATCGTTGTAGGACTTGGGCAGAATTTGCAAGTAATCGGCAATTTCGGAAATCGTGTCCGAGTGCCGTGAGGACTCTTGACGGATATCGAGGTGTGCCAGGTTAAAGCCGAAAATTTCCACCTGGCAAATCAGGGTCTCTAACTCACTACAGCTCAACCCCGTTTCCTCAAGGTTGCGCTGAATCAGTTGCAGTTCACGGAGGAAATCGACGCCCGATGGGTAGATGGGCACGGACTGACGATCGGGCACTCTTTGGGTCCAGTCATCGGCATTAAACAGCGCTTGGTTGCGATCGCGCGTGTTTTCCAGCCGCTTTTTCACATAGGCCAGCTTGAGACGATAGGGCTCTTGACGGTAGCGAATCGCCAACTCGTCATAGACATCATTCATCTCTAGGCGATCCTGTTCCACTGACTCCAACAGCTCTGGGAGTACCTCGCTCCAGTGCAGTGACAGGCTGAGGGATTCGGTAAGATTATCGACCGCTGAAATGTACTTTTCCAGGACGAGATCCCGCTGATAGCAAGACGTCCGCCAAGTGACCTGGGGCGTCACCGACGGGTTACCGTCGCGATCGGACCCCACCCAGGAACCAAAACTACAAAAGTTATAACTGGGCGGTTCCAGTTCGGGAAAGACCGCTTTTAGATTGCGTTCAAAACGTTGATAGAGCTTCGGCAAGGCATCGAACAGCACCTCTTTGAAGTAGTGCAGCGCATACTCCACTTCATCAATAACCGTCGGCTTGAACTGGTGCAGCTCATCCGTCCGCCACCACAGACGAATTTCTTCCGTCAGTTGCTCGGTCAGCATATCGGCTTCTAGCGACGCCGCCGCACCGAGGCTACTCATGCTGTCTTCCACTCGATCGAGCTGGCGCAAAATTTTGGCAATGCTGCGCTGTTTGGCACGAATCGTCCGCCGGACAATCTCCGTCGGGTGCGCCGTAAATACCAAGCGAATATCGAGGTGATCGAGCAGATTTTGAATGAGACGCGGGGGAACATTCAGGGTTTTGAGCGTCGGAAACAGCGAGCCAAACGTGGCTTGCACAGGTCGAGCATCCGCATTTGGCTCATTGTCCACCACATTTTTGCCATCCGCATCGATCTCAATTTTGGAGATGGAATCTTCGGTAAACTTCAGTCGAGCATTGGCACTGGCACTGCGTTGATCCTGTTGCTCGTAGTGCTGCTCAACGATGTTGATGAGCTGAAAGTAAAGGGCAAACCCACGCGCCGCCCGAATCGCGTCATTCAGTTCGAGACTCTCGATCATGGCGATCGCCGGAGAATGGCGCAAATCAACGATTTGACCACCCGGTGCACCCGTCGTCGCATTCAACTGCTTGAGTAGATCGACCAGTTTTTGACCACACTCCTGACGTAAGACGGATTCCCACAGGTCTTCAATAAGCTTGATGCGATGACGCAGGCGCAAGCTTGAGGGTGATTCGGACGAAATGATGGGGCGTTCGGTGGTCTTTAGTCGTGAACTCATTATGCGTCTTAGTAGGGGAGTGAGAGGAGTGGCAAGGAGGTGACAACATCCCGGTTAGAAGATGAGGACAAACAGCACTGCTCATCGATGAAATCGGTGTGATCAGCAGACCTCTCTCCAGACGTTTGCAGATCTCAACGCTTAGGGGATGCTGCTGTCCCTCTCTCTGGGAGATGTGAACCATCAACCTTGCGAGTCGTCGAGCCGTCAAAGAATGGGTGAACCCCAGCGTACCCATACTCGGATTGAACGGATGTCAAACTCTGTAGCCGGTTTTACCATTTGACCTTCGGATTGGAAGGATAACGGTAGAACCTCGAGAATTTTGTGCGGTGCGGTTCCGTGGGGGATCAGTTTCGGGAACCGTGGGGACAGGGGTCGCAAGACATCATTCATCCGAATCGGACAGCTATGGTCTGATGTGCAGATTCGGAGGGGGGTGAGGAGAGCGGCGATCGTGAGTCTCGTTCAGATTGTGCCATTCTTGACGATCGCTGAAATTCTCAGGCTTCAGCGTTACCGTGAGGCGAGGCGGTCTGCGAATCCGCCGTGAGGGGATCGTGTGCTTGATCGGGAAAATCAAGGACGGGTAGTCGATCGCCCCGAAAGATCGTTTCACTGGCTTCGCCGAGGGTTTCAATAGTCCGCGCGATCGCTCGCCCGCACCACAAACCAACCAGCATCGATCCCGTCGAAAGGCTTAGTATTAAATTAGTTGGAGTGGAAGACATCGATCGATCCTTAAAAGGGTGAATTACATCCGTCGCGTGGCTAAGGCATAGTGTGCGTGGGGACGCCGTGGGTAAAAAGCAGACAATACGAGACTAATATAGCGGTCTAATCGACGATGCCAAAATAATGATTCGTTGCCTGTGGAGACCTCTTCGACACAAAAACGTGCCGGGAAACCTGACAGGGAGTCAGAATGCAGCTTAGAATTGACGCAACTTTGAAACCTTTAGGCGAAAAGGACGGTATTGGTGGTAGTGAATGTAGAGCGTCTCGTGGTGAATCGCGAATCGGACCGCGCTAGCGAGTCGAGCCTCCAGTATTGGGCGGATCGGGCGATCGCGGATGATTCTGTTCGGGCGATCGTCCGCCAGCGTGAGGAGACGATTCATGTCTGGTGTGAGGGGATGCCCTGTCCCAATGCCGCTCAGATGACGTCTGCGTTTTCCCAGACGATTTATCAAGATCACAATTTACCGATTCCCGGCTCGCTAGTATCGCGTGTGGTGCTCTACGGTCGGAGCGGCGATCCCAGTGCTCCGATGGATCGAGAACCGGAACTTGGGCCATCACCCGAATGGACGGTGCGCCTGGAAATCCAGCCCCACCAAATCCGACCGGCCAAAGCGTCCGAGCCGCCGCTGCAAACTCCAGCGGACTTAGTCAAGATTATTGAGCAAACCCTGGAAGGTGTAGGCCAAACGATCGAAAACCTTAAAATTTCGATCCGTGATCTAGAGCGCAGTGACGAGCCCCACAGCGGTGACGCTACGGATAAGCGGCTCTGGATTTTGTGTGAATCGCACTACACCCCTGACCCTGCGAGGTTGGTGCGACCGATCGCCATGCAGTTGCGACATCTCAACCTGAAGGGGTTTCGGGATGCGGTGCTGGTGGGTCAGGTGAGTGGTGAGACCGAACCGGAATGGATGCTCCGCATCGACCTGACGCCACCGGAGCAGATCATCCGCCGTTGGGCCCAGTGGGGGGATGTGGCAGCGATCGCCCATCGCCTCGAACAACGCTTGACGCCGATTCATCTGCAAGTGTCGGCGATGCTGCGAGATTCGACCTTGCATCTGGTCTGTAGCCCCAAGGGTGACGCCACTGCCGCTATTCCCTTTCCCTCCCAAGAGTCGGTTCTGGCACGCATTGAGCCGGTCCTGGCCGATCTCTCGCCACGCGGCATTCTGGG
>RDYZ01000300.1 GCA_004293855.1 Oscillatoriales cyanobacterium
GGTTAAGCGATCGAATTCGCCCAGGTTCGTGCCCATTCGAGAGTTGCCATCACCCGATCGAGATCCATTGCTTCGCAGTACAACCGTAAAACGGGCTCTGTGCCGCTAAAGCGAATCAGCAACCAACTGTTATCGGTCATGCGGAATTTATAGCCGTCTGGACTGGTCATTTCGGTGACGGCTTGGCCTGCGATTTCCGTCGGTGGGTCAGTCGCGAGACGATCGAGCAGTTTCGCCCGTACCTCCATACTGGCGAGTGGCAGATCGATGCGATCGTAGCTGGAATGAAAATCAGCTCGGTCTTGCAACGATCGATACAGATCGCCCAAATCCTGACCCGATTCGACCACCGCTTCAAGCACATACAACGCCGACAGCAGCGCATCCCGCTCTGGAATGTGGGTGTTATAGCCAATGCCGCCGGACTCTTCACCACCTAGCAAAACATCACCGTCTAACATCCGATCGGCGATGTATTTGTAACCGACGGGTGTTTCAAATACTGGCAAATCGTAAAGCTGGGCAATCCGGGGCATCAGGTCGGAACCACTGACGGTTTTGACCAGTTCACCGCGCAGGCCGCGACGTTCCGCGAGATGCTGCAACAGAATGGGAATCAGAATTTGTGAACTGAGAAAATTGCCTTGGCCGTCTACCGCCGCGATCCGATCGCCATCGCCATCAAACACCAGCCCCACGGTCAGACCGTCACTTTGCTGGCCGTGAGCTTTCACCTGGGCCAGCAAATCCGGTAAATACTTCGGTAGGGGTTCTGGGGCGCCACCGGCAAACAGCGGATCACGATCGCTATTGAGTTCATGCACCGGTGCATCCAGAATTTTACCGACGCCACCCGCTGCCGATCCGTGCATCACGTCCACAAAGACGGTGAGCTTGCCCGAGGCGATCGCCGCACGAATGCCGTCAATATTGGCCTTCGTCCGTAGATCCGCACAAAATTCCGGCCAGGGATCGAAGGTATGAATCGTACCGGGTGTCGCGGCCACCTCGGGAGCCGTATCCAGCCGTGCCTCGATTTGTTGGGTAATTTCCGGGGGAGCCGAGCCACCGAAAGCCCCTTTCACTTTTAAACCCAGGTACTTCGCCGGGTTGTGACTCGCCGTTAAGACGATCGCCCCGAGTGCCTTGCGATATTTCGCCGCCCAGCTAAACGCCGGGGTCGAGGCAAACGACGCCGACAGCAGCACATCAAACCCCGCCGCCGCGATCGCTTCCGCCGCGATTTGGGCGAAATCCTCCGCCATAAAGCGCCGATCGTAACCCACGATAATCGTATGACTTCCCGTCGATTCGCCGTAGGTTTCCTGAAGCACCTGGGCCGCGATCGGGGCCACACGAGCCACACGCTCAAAGGTAAATTCGGCGGCAATCACGCCGCGCCAACCATCAGTACCAAAAACGATCGGCTTGGCGTGAAACGGGGCGGGAGATCCTGTCATGGCAAAGGAGAACTAGGGGACGGGATGGGCATGGCGGACAGAGGAGCGCTGAAGCCGTGGGACTAAACCCAGTTGATTGAGCGCCTGGGACTGAATCCAGTGGCACGAAAACGAAGCGGCGGGGGCTGCGATCGCGCTCGATCGCACGTTAAAAACACAGCTCGCGCATCCTTCGGCGATCGCCAGCCACACCCCCAGTCTAGAGGATTCATCCCCAATCACTGCGATCCGGACAATTGAGCAACCCAACGTGCGTGCTACCGTGATATTGCCAAAAATCCCCAGGTCTGTCACCCGTTACGCATCCTCCCATCATTTCGCGTGCAAACCCCTCGCGAAACATCCGGATTCATTCCAACGTCGGCACGATCTAGATCCCTGTGGCGATCGAACCGATGCCTCAGCCTCCAGATCACTCCGTGCCATCCGCCATCCCACACAACTTCGTCACGGTGTCCCCCTTGTTCGGTTACGATGCCATCAGCGATCCATCACCGTTCCGACCATCCCGACGTCTGTCCCCAGAGGGTGGCACGGCACACCGCGATCGTCACGCATCGTAAACCCCGAAACCTGCATCTGACCGAACTTATCCCTCTTCGTTCCACTCTTCGGACCCTAGCCAAATTTTCCCATGAGTACGACCCCCATTAATGTCACCCTCGACGACAACAGCAATGTCTTCTCTGGATCTGACGTCAACGACATCATCGTCGGCTCCGGCGGCAGCGATACGCTCCTTGGCCTTTTGGGTGATGACTTGCTCATTGGTGGCGATGATATCGACATTCTGCTCGGAGACAGCGGCAACGATACCCTCAACGGTGGGACGGGTAATGATCTGATCAACGGCGGCTCGAACAACGACCTCCTTCAGGGCGGCGCAGGCGATGACCTACTCACCGGCAATAGTGGTAACGATATCCTCCTGGGTGATCTGGGTAATGATTCGCTATACGGTGGCCGCGATGATGATTTTATATTTGGTGGCAGTGAAAACGATCTGCTGTCTGGGGATGTGGGAGCTGACGAGATGTCAGGCAATGCCGGAAACGACACCATCCTCGGCAATGCGGGCGAAGATACCCTCTACGGTGGTCAGGGAAATGACGCGATCTTCGGTGGCCAAAATAGTGATGTGATTAATGGGGATATTGGTGACGATATCCTGTCAGGAGATGTGGGCAATGACACGATCTCCGGTGGCAGTTCAGATGGTGACACCGGGGCGGATAGCATCGTTGGCGGCCTGGGGAATGACTGGCTGTTTGGCAATGATGGTAACGATACGATTTTGGGGGGTGAAGATTCGGACTATCTCGCCGGAGGAAAAGGGAACGATCGCCTGATCGGTGAAGGGGGAGCCGATACCCTAGTCGGTGGCCTCGGATCTGACGTTTTTGTGCTGCTCGATGAAGTGGGCAGTGCCGATATGATCCTGGACTACAACGCGATCGAAGATTTCATGCAACTCGGCGGAACCTTAACCTTTGACGATCTCACCGTCGAGCAAGGAACCGGGCTAAACCTCAATGACACCGTGATTACGCTGACCTCCACCGGCAAATTATTGATGGTGTTAAAAAATGTCGCGGCGGTCAATATTGACGATGCAGACTTCAATGTACCCGCATCGGGTGCAGGTGGCTCGGGTGGTGGTACAGACTCGGGCGGCTCAGATTCGGAAACCGACAGTGATAGCAATATTAGCGATAGTCCGCAGCTACGCGGGGCTGAGGTTCTGGTGGCCGATCGTGCTGGTGTGATCGGCTCCGTGGCCTCGAACAATACCAGCTATACCATTTCCAGCATTGTGGA
>RDYZ01000009.1 GCA_004293855.1 Oscillatoriales cyanobacterium
AGGTCGGAGTTCTTCGAGAACTCTGACCTCTGAGATGACGACGGGAATGGTTAGCTTATGGCTTCACGGACGATCGCCGTAACCACGATCGCCAGGATAAAAACGGTATTTTGCCCGTAAACACATTCACCAATTGATTTTGCACACCATCCACGAAGGTAAATAAGACTGGTACAACCACCAGGGTGAGCAGGGTTGAGCTGGAAAAACCACCGATAACCGAAATCGCCATGGGTGAGCGGGTCTCACCCCCAGCACCTAACTCTAGGGCGATCGGAATCATCCCGGCGATCGTGGAAATCGCCGTCATTACGATCGGGCGTAACCGCGAAATCCCGGCCTCTAACACGGCTTTAAACCGAGGTAAACCCTGACGTTCGTTTTCCAGTGCGCAATCTACTAACAAAATGGCGTTTTTGGTCACCAGTCCCATAAGTAGAACGATTCCAATCAGAGCAAATAATCCCAGCTCTTTTTGAGCGATTAATAAACCCAGCAAGGCCCCCCCCACCGAAAGCGGCAAGGCGACGAGAATCGTCAGCGGGTAGAGAAAATTGTTATAGAGCAGGACGAGAATCGCGTAGATACACAGTACGGCGAGGGATAAAGCGCCCAAAAATTCCGTAAAGATATCGATCATAATTTCCGCATCGCCCGAGGGTTTTTGAAACACATCCGCCGGTAGAGGATTTAGGGCGGGCAGGGCATTCACAGCGGTGACAGCATCACCCAGGGCGACATTTTGCAAGTTAGCCGCAACTTCCACTTTGCGGGATCGATCGAGGCGATCGATCTGGGCGGGACTGCTACCGAGCTTGACCTCAGCCACAGCGGAGAGCTTGACGAGGGAACCGTTTTGGCTCGGAATTTCTAGGTTGGCGATCGTCTCCAGGTCGTTGCGGTAGGCTTCGGCAAGCTGGGTGCGGATGGGAATTTGACGATCGGGAAGGTCAAATTTGGGCAGTTGAGATTCGAGATCGCCCAGGGTTGCGAGGTTAGCCGTTGTGGAAATCGCAGCGACGGACACACCGAGATCGGCGGCTCGATCGAGATCCGGCACAATCTGAATTTCCGGTTTAATCAGGCTGGCACTGGAGGCCACCTCCACCAGACCCTTGACACCACGCATTTGACGCTCCAGCTCGTTTGCGGTGGCCATCAACATGTCCGGGTTACGACTGGTCAGGACGATCGACAGATCCTTACCGCCACCACCCGCACCGGAGGATTTAAAGCTAATCCGTGCGCCAGGAATTTCCGCAAAGGTCGCTCGCATATCCTTTTCAAACTGCCGTTGTCGGATGGTGCGCTCTTCCTTCGGTTTTAGGACGACATAGATCGTCCCCGTGTTGATATTGCCCCGCGTTCCGCTGCTCCCCGCAACGATCAGCGTGTTCGCCGTGGCGGGATTGCTCAACATCGTACGGGCCACCCGATCGCAAACCGCCTCGGTTTCGGCGAGGGTTGACCCCGGTGGTAGCTCAACGCTAATCGTGCTCACCCCTCGATCGCCACTAACAAACAACCCCTTGGGAATCAGGGGCACGAGCTGCAAACTGGCGATAAAGAACACCACTGCAATAATCAGCGTGGTAATGCGATTGCGTAACGCCCAATTCAGGGTCGCACGATAAAAACCGGGCTGACGACTGGGAGATTGTGACGATAGGGGCAATTCCGAAGATTCACCACTCAGTGCGTTCGTAGGCGTTTTGCTTTTGAGCAAATAGGCCGAAATCATGGGGGTGATGGTAATCGCCACCAAGGTCGAGAACATTGACGCGACGGCTACGGTAACGCCAAAGGGACGGAAAAACTGACCCGGAACCCCGCCCATAAAAGCCACGGGCAAAAAGACCGCCACGATCGTCGCCGTTGTCGCCACCACAGCGAGGCCAATTTCCCGTGCGGCATCCAGAGCCGCTTGGTAGGGACGTTTGCCCATGAGGAGGTGGGTGTCAATATTTTCGATCATGCAGATGGCATCATCGACCAGGTTACCCACGGCGAGGGATAGCGCCAGACAGGTCATGCCGTTGAGCGTGTAGTCCAACCCCTTCATGACTAGGAAGGTGGGAATGATGGATAGGGGTAGGGTTAAGCCGGTGATCAGCAGGGCACGCCAGTCTTTGAGGAATGGCCCCACGGTGAGGGTGGTTAGTAGGCAACCCGAGATGAGGTCATCGATCGAGGCTTGATAGGATTCGCGAATATTGGTCGCGAGGGTGAAGATACGCTCAAATTCGATATCCTCCGGTAGGGTTTCCGTGTCAAGGGTTTCGACCGCTTTGGCAACACCCTCTTCAACGGAAACGAGGGTACTTCCAGGACTACGCAAAATCGAGAAGGCCACAACGTTTTCAGTGCCTTCACGGGTGATAAAGGTGGAGCTTTCGCGCGAGTCGGCGAACCCGTCGATGACCTCGCCCAAATTCGACAAGGGCACATCACCACCACTGGGCAGGGGAATACGATAGTTGCGTAAATCCTCGACGCTGCGAGCGCTACCCAGGGTGCGGAGGGTTTTTTCACTCCCCGCTGCTTCCGTCCGTCCGCCGGAAAAGTCAGCATTGAGGCCACGAATGCGATCGTTGACCTGTGTCGCAGTCAAACCCAAGGCTTTGAGACGGAGCGGGTCAAGCTGAATTCGCACTTCACGATCGACACCGCCACTGCGACTCACCTGTGCCACGCCTGACACTTCGAGCAGCGCCCCGGCGATTTCTCGATCGACCAGTTCGCTGAGTTCTTCCACCGATCGTTCCTTGGAACGGACGACGTAAGTGGCGATCGCGCCACCGGCAAACTCCAACTTTTTGACGATCGGCTCATTAATATCCTGGGGTAACTCCTGTCGAACTTGTGACAGGGCGTTACGCACTTCGTTCGTCTTGGCCTCACTATCAACGCCCAACTCAAAGTTAATCGTCGTGACCGAAACTCCTTCGTTGACTGTTGAGACGAGATCCTCAATGTCGCCAAGACCAATGACAGCATCTTCAATTTTGCGCGTCACCTGAGATTCCAACTCGTTGGGTCCGGCCCCTGGTTGGGTTACCGTGATTTGCACCACGGGAACGTCAATATTTGGGGTATCGTCCACGCCGAGCTGTCCAAAGGCGATCGAGCCTGCAAAAGTCAGGACAAGGAACAGGACAATAATGGGAATCGGTCGCTTAATTGACCAGGCGGAAATATTCATGGGGGAGCAGTGCGATGACGTGGGAAAGACGTAGGGAGCTAAGACACAGACGAACCTGGAACAGCTCGCTCTTCCATGAACTCGGTTCACTGAGACCGTTGGACTCATTGAGCCAACGGAGCTAACGGGGTTCACAGGTAACCGAGAGGTGAGGGCTACACGGTGCGGATTTGTGTGGCGCTAACGTTCAAAAGCTCAAAAGTTTAAAACTTGGAAGCTTGGAAGCCTAAAAACTTCAAGCTGTCAGAATGATCGACCTGGGGCTACTTAACCACACGGACGGTGTCGCCATCTTTGACATAGCCCGCACCATTCACCACCACCCGATCGCCTGCTTCCAGGCCACTCAGGACTTCAAAGGATTGACCATTATTGGTCAACGTACCCACTTTGACCGATTTGGCTGCAACCACGTTGTCAGCATTGACGGTGTAGACGGTCATCTGGCCATCAGCTTGGGGTAATACAGCCTTGGCGGGAATCGTTAAACCGGATTTAACACCGGTGGTAATCGCAGCTCGCAGGAACATACCCGGACGCAATAAATTACTGGCCGGTAGGTCAATTTCGACGATCGCTTCTCGGGTGGTGGTGTCAATTTTGGGGGCGATCGTCCGAACGATGCCTTGCAATTGAATGCGGTTGTCAGAATCGGATTGCACCTTCACCGTACTCCCGGCCACAATTCCCGCAAGCTGAGTTTCTGGAACTTTCACCCGCAACTCCAGCCGACCTCCCGCCACAATTTCAAACAGTGGGGTTGAGGACATCGAGCCTTTCACATCCCCCACCCGTGCATTGCGCGTCACAACTAAGCCGCTCTCGGGGGCAACGATCGCCGTGCGATCGAGTTGTGTCGTCACCTGACGTACCTTTGACCCTGCTCCATCTCGCGCCGCGATCGCTGTGTCGATATTGGCGCTGGCGGCTGCCACGGTGGCCCGACTGCTCACAAGGCGAGCTTGGGCGCTCACCACATCCGCTTGTGCGGCGGCAATATTCGCTTCGGCAACCTTGGCATCTTCGATCGCCTTGTTGTAATCCTCTTGGGCCGTTAAAACATCGGTGTAGCGAAAATCCGCCTCTTGTTGGCTAATCGCCCCATCTTCAGCCAAGCGGCGAAACCGATCGTATTCACGCTCTGCCTGTTGGAGTCGAGCTTGGGCCTGGGCGATCGACGCCTGAGCCCGATCGGCGTTGGCTTCCGCTTGGGTGACCCCGGTTTGCGATCGTGCCAAATCCGCTTCCGCTTGCCGGACTCCGGCCTCACTTTGCATCGCATCCGCACGAGCGCGATCAATCCCCGAAGCACTCGATCGGGTTTCCGCCTGCACCCCATCCAACTGAGCTTCCAGCGTCGAACCGTCCAGCAGGGCTAACACCTGTCCCGCTTCCACGTAATCCCCCTCATCCACCAACACCTCCACAATCTGCAACCCATTCTCCTGAGGCAAAATCGGCAACAGATCAAACGCGGCCACCGATCCCGTCGCTTCCAGATACTGTGTCACGCGCTGACGCTCCACCTCCGCGACCGTCACGGTTTGCGACGGCATCACCTCACTCACAACCGCCGCCGGGGGGCTCGACGAATCAGATCGCGAGAAACTCGATCCAAGCCCCGCTACCACCACACCAATTCCAATTCCGATCGCCACGCCACGCCACCCCGATCGCCAGGACGGCATGGTCGCCACCTCTCGTAGTTGCAATTCCAGCGCTTGACGTTCATGGACGATCGCATCGTCAGATTTGGGTGAAACTTTCGGATTCATGGCAAGGCTCGTGGTATTGCAAAAAACATCAGAGCCGGAAACGTCAACCGGCAGCGTGCAACGAACTTTAACGTTTAGTAATATTTCTATAAGTCTAGCGGCAATTGCAGTGATCAAACACTGCAATTGCAAGACCTCTGAGTCGCGTCGTGTACGGCCAGCGCTAAATACATGCCATATCATCATATGCTATGGCATGTATCTGCGTTACTGCTAGGCTAAAGTATCAAAATATGCTGTGTCAAGTATTTTGATACGTTGAGCTATCTTCGAGAAGGAATCGAACAACCTTGAGAGACGCTGAAGAGCTACAACTGTTATTCAAGGCGGTACATCGCGAATCTGAGCGGCGTCTGTCCGAGGCTCTGGCTCCGCTCGGGATTACGCCTGCCCAGGCCGAAGCGCTAACGGTATTGCAGATGGCACAACCCATCTCGTTGGGAGATTTGGGAGACCTTTTGATTGCGGAAGGGGGGCATCCCTCGCGGTTGGTCGATCGCCTGGTGCGGAATCGCTGGGTTGAGCGGGTGGTTTCGGGGGACGATCGGCGGCGCTTGGTGTTGTCATTAACCCCGGAGGGAATTGCATTGGTCGCGCAGATCAAAACCGTGCGTGAGCAGCTATGCGAGGACAAGCAATCGTTGTTAGACCGGATCGATATTTCCTCAACCCTGGCGTTATTTGAGGGCTATTTGCACGGGAGTCCATGGTGGCAGACGGTTGAACGACGGCGGAGGTTAGAGCGTGATCTGTCCCTTGAGATTACGGCGATCGAGGATTAATGGATTGACGAATTAGTGGATTGACAGATTAACAGATTGAAATTCAGGCCGTGTTACGGCATACCGTTATCGGGGTAAACCCACGATCGCACGATCGGTGGGTGACCGATCGCGGCGATCGCGGCGGGATAGCCACAACGGAGCGTGAGGGTTTGCAGAAAGCTAATTTCTCCCGTGGCATCGGTAATCGGCTCGGGTTGCTGGTCTGCCTGCCAAACAATTGGAGTCTGGGCAAGCTGCGCTAAACCGATCCCAGTTGCTTTGACGCGGGCCTCTTTGCACGTCCAATAGCGAAAAAAGAGTGTCGATCGTGCGGTTCCGCTCACCTGTTCCAGAGCTTGGACTTCAGGTGTTAAAAAAAAGCGCTGGGCGAGTTTCAGGATCTGCGGATCGGACATCGATCGCGGCTTTTCGAGATCCACGCCGATCGCTCCATCCCAGGAAAATGCGAGCAGTGCTACGCCGCCGGAATGGGAGGTATTAAACCAAAATGGACGATCGGTCCGTAGGCTAGGGTCAATTTCGGGCTTGCCATGCGGGCCGTAGCAAAATCGTAAGGCGGCGGGAGCATACCCCAAATACTCACCCAAGCGTTGCCGCAACAGACCACGAGCCATCACAAACTGTTGCCGATCACGAGGCTGTCGATAGCGATCGGCGCGATCGCGTTCATCCTCAGACAGCCAGCGCCACCAATCGCACCAGGCTGACGAAACCACCATTGTATTCAGGTTGATCTCCCACAGATCAATCATGATCGATGCCACGCCACTACACTAGAGATCGACAATGCCTATTCAAGGCCTATCCAAGCCAGTGTGGTCAAGCCGCACGCGAAAACTCCCATGATGCGATCGGTTGTGAGTATCGGAACGTTTATTGTGCTGTCCCTGGGGGTCGCCGCCCTCGGGATCAACTTTGCGATCGCCCTCTGGCACAAGTTTAGTGTGTAGTTGTGCGTCCTTCTCTGGAGCGGTATCTAGCCTGGTTGAAAACGTAGTCTTAACAGGATGATGACTGACACACCGTTTCGCCCCGTCGAGATTTCCCCTGCCCCGATCGTGCAGCTCGATCGCGTCTCCAAACTGTACGGTAGCGGTAACACGGAAGTCCGCGCCTTGGATGACGTTTCCCTCACGATTCATCAGGGTGAATACTGTGCGATCGTTGGCCCCTCCGGCTCCGGAAAATCCACCGCCATGAACGTGATCGGCTGTCTTGATCGTCCGACGATCGGTCGCTATTCCCTAGATGGCATTGACGTTTCACAAATCTCCGAAACTGACCTAGCCCAAATCCGCAACCAAAAACTCGGCTTCGTCTTTCAGCAATTTCATCTCCTCGCGCCCCTCAGTGCCCTCGAAAACGTCATGCTGCCGACGATCTACGGCAACGTGCCACCGCGCGAACGCCTCGAACGTGCCACTGCGGCCCTAGAGCGGGTGGGTCTCAGTCACCGCCTGCACAACAAACCCAACCAACTGTCCGGCGGTCAACAGCAGCGTGTGGCCATTGCCCGTGCGATCGTCAATCGTCCCACCCTCATCCTGGCCGACGAACCCACCGGCGCCCTCGATACCCACACGACCGAAGAGGTGATGACCATTTTTGCGGAACTGAACGCCGCTGGCATCACGATCGTCACCGTCACTCATGAAATCGAAGTGGCACGACTGTCCCGACGCATCATTATGTTTCGCGACGGTCAAATTATTGATGCCAATATTCAGCCCGATCGGCTCGAACAATTCAATTTTTACGAAGCCGATCCCAAAACGCGCCCCCCGATTCCGATCGAATCACCCCAAAAAATACCGAATGCGGGCTAATGGGCAACGCATTCGGTAGGGCTTGAGAGACGAAATCGATTACGCAAACAATTGGCGATCGTGCCCCATTTCGGGGAATTTTAAGCAACCACGGGTCACACTTAACTGGCAGCGGTTGCCGGTGCAGCGGGGCGGGGTGGACGGCTTGCCGCTGCTTTTTCGGCGATCGGGTCAATCTCGGTTACTTCAATGTGATTGAGCAATGTGGTGACAAAAGCAAAGAGCAAAAAGGGCAGAGAAAGCACCACAATTAAGCCCACGGTTAGAAAGGCATAAATTTCACGGGCACTGCTCCACAGGGCTAATGCCGAGGCGAGGGACAGAAAGATCACAATGAGCCAAACGATAACTTGAGGATAAATATCCCCAAAGGAGAGCGTACAGCTCAAACGATATTTTTGAAGTTTATCCATGACGGTTTGTTGGTTTCAGAAGTTGTTCGTTGAATCAGGCTGTACCGATTCTCAAAATAGGGAGCATCCCGTTTATGCAAATTGCCCCTCATCCCCCAGCCCCTTCTCCCAAAAACGGGAGAAGGGGAGACCGATTCAAAGTCCCTCTCCCAAGTTGGGAAAGGGATTTAGGGTGAGGGTGACACAAATGGGATACTCCCTCAAAATATGGCAAAACCGATCGAAAAATGTAGAGATATCGAAGGTTTGCCAACACCAGCACGATACAAGCTCGAAAGCTATGGTTTTCAGAATAGTTGCAACGGCTTAAAATCTGCTTGTTTCTCAATATTTCTAAAGAGTTCGATCGCAAGAGTTTGTGAATTGAAATCAGTTGCGATCGAACTTTGATGACCTGTGAAATCACCGTCAGGCATGATCCAACCAAACCATCGGTCTGACAGCGTTCGCGATCGCCGCAGGCTTTTCCTAGGGATGTCGGCGACCATCGGGCATCGTAGCCCCTGTCAGGTTGGCACCATCGAGATTGGCCTGATGAATATTGGCCTGATAGAGGTTCGCTCCAGCCAGGTTGGCACGGTATAACGTCGCTTCGGTGAGGTTCGCCATGCCGAGATTCGCGCCCGTGAGGTTCGCGCCCGTGAGATTGGCGATCCGGAGACAGGCTTCCCGTAGATCGACCTGTGCCATATTCGCGAAACGCATATCGCTCATATACAAATTGGCGCTGATCATGTTGGCACCGATCAAACTGGCCTTGTATAAATTCGCCCCCATCAAATTGGCAACGCACAGGTTGGCAAGGCTGAGGTTCGCACGGTAGAGATTGGCTTTACAAAAGGTTGCCCCGACAAATTTTGAGAGGGAACACACAGCAAAACTCATATTGGCCTCACGCAAATCGGCTTCGCGTAAATCGGCCATGGTGAGGTCTACTTCGCGCATGTCAGCACGAATGAGGATGACGTTAGAGAGGCTCGCTTGCCTGAGGTTGGTGGTGTAGAGACAGGCATCGGTGAGGTCAGCTCGATCGAGGCGGGCGCGTTGCAAGACGGCAAGGGACAGATCCGCACCGACCAGACTGGCCTCAACTAAGTCGGCTTGGGTCAGGTTACTTTCCTTGAGGCTGGCATAGCGGAGATTGGCGGTGTACATAGCACACTCGCTCATTTCCGCGCCATCAAGGTTGGCCTCTTCCAAGTTCGCCATGCAGAAGTCAACTTGGCTGAGGTCAGCTTGCCGCAGGAAACTTAGACTCAGATCGATTTCACGCAGTTCTTGCTTGGCAAAATTCGCACCACTGAGATCGGGGAGTGAGTCAGGGTTTTGCCGACGCCAAGCATTCCAGGCGGGAATGCCGTCTTGGATTGGAGAAAGCTGGATGGGGACAACCATTAAGGTGAGCCGGTAGATGACTCGTCTGCCCTATTGTACGCTGTCCGCTTCGGTCTAATTCGGCTAAGTGATGGTGCGATCGTGAGGAGACGGATCAAAGCGGGCGAATGCGTGAGCTGAATTGGTTTAGGCGGCGGGCGGGTGGTGACTGATACGCGGGTCGAGGAGGGTGTAGAGCAGGTCGGCGATCGTGTTAAAGAACACGATCGCGATCGCGTAGAGAAAGGCGATCGCCATGACGACTGGGGTATCGCTGCGGTAAATCGACTCGACGAGCAGCGAGCCGATCCCCGGAACACGAAAGACTTGTTCGGTGACGAGAGCGCCGGTCAGGACGCTGGGCAGATCGATCGCAACCAGGGTAATGATGGGGATCAGGGCGTTACGCAGGACATGGCGCAGGATCACGGCGGGTTGCGGGAGTCCCTTGGCGATCGCGGTGCGGACGAAGGGTTGACGCAGTTGATCAATCACGGAGGAGCGGACGAAACGCACCAGCAACGCCGCTTGATAGAGGCCAAGGACGGCGATCGGCATGATCGATTGTTTGAGCTGGGCGATCGCCGTTGCGAGATCCACCACCTGAAGCGTGCTGTCGTAGATAAACGGCAACCACCCGAGCCAGACACTGAACACGGCGATAAACAGTAACCCGGTTAAAAAAGGCGGCAGGGAGAACCACAGAAACGCAAACGTCGTCGCAAGGCGATCGAGCGGTTGGCGATGGAATAGGGCGGACAGTGTACCGAGGGGAATGGCAATGATCACCCCAACCAGATAGCCCGTACCCACAACCCAGAGCGTGGTTGGCAGTCGATCGATCAGCAGGTCGAACACGGGCGATCGGCTATTAAACGAATAGCCCAAATCACCCCGGATCAACGACCACACCCACTTGAAATAACGCACGTGCAGCGGTGCGTCGAGGCCCAGCGATCGGCGGATATTTTCGCGCACCTCTGCCGTAATCGCGGGATTGGTCGCAAACTCACCCATCGGATCACCCGGTGCAAGGGCGAGGATCGTAAAGACGATGATGCTAATGGCGATCAGGGTCGGGATCGCGATCGCACAGCGGCGAGCGAGGGTAGCCAGCATAGACTTCAGGGTAATCCGGTGAATAATGGGTGGATTCTGAGTGGGTTGAAATGACCGGGTCTAAACGATCGGCTGTAACGAATTGGTGTCACAAACGGCAAAAACGAAACATTGAGCAACGCAGAATCACGGTCGATCCACTTTTTCGCTACCTTCAAGGTAGGGGCAATCGCAACGAACCCCGTTCGATCCGATCTGTGCTTGCCCATTGTTTCGCCACGTTTAGCAACGTTTAACCCCCATCATGGCCCAACGAAATGCCGCTCCTGACCTTACCGTACATCTGTTGCGTGAAGGCATTCCCGAATCGTGTCATACCGCGAGTGTTGCGGTGTGCGATCGGCGGGGACGGGTGTTGCTATCCGCAGGCGATGTCAATGCCAGTACGTTTATTCGATCGTCGCTCAAACCCTTTCAGGCGTTCGCCGTCGCCTCGACGGGCGTGCTGGAACATTACAACATGACCGATCTCGATCTGGCGCTGATGTCGGCCTCGCACCAAGGCACGATCGAACAGGCCCGTCGTGTCTTTCGGATTTTATGGTGCTGCGATCTCGAACCGGGCTATCTGCAATGCCCCATCCCCGAGGGCAAAACATCAACGCTCGAACACAACTGTTCCGGCAAACACGCTGGGATGCTCGCCGTGTGTCAGCTCCGCAACTGGCCGCTCGGCGACTATCTCAGCCCCACACATCCCGTGCAGCAGCTCATCCTAGAAAAGCTGGCGGAAATGTTGCACATCCCCGCCGCTGAGTTTCTCGTAGCTCGCGATGACTGTGGCGCCCCCACCTACCTCATGTCCCTCACCCAAATGGCTTCGCTCTACGGTCAGCTTGCCTCGGGCGACAACCTCGAACTTGAACGCATTGTGCGAGCCATGACCCACCATCCCGAATATGTGGGCGGTGAGGGGCATTTTGATACCGAGTTAATGCGGATTAGCGGCGGAACCTTGGTCAGCAAGGCCGGGGCGGAAGGAATTCAATGTGTGGGGCGTGTCGGTGAGGGCACGGGTTTAGCGATTAAGGTCGCGGACGGGGCAAAGCGGGCGAAGTATGCCGTAGCGATCCATGTCCTGCGTCAGATGGGCTGGCTGGCTCCGGAGGCCGCAGACACATTGGCGGATACTTTCTTGACCCTCAGCCATTACAAGCGCTTGGATGTGGTCGGTGATCTGGCGATCGTCTAAGTCATCGCTTGAAATTGTCTCTTTCAGTCGTCTAGTTCCGTCGGGTGTACTAGGATCAAGTCCGAACATTTTCGATCGAAACAGCATGATGCGCAGAGCCGCTAAAGACGAAATACCTATGGGTTGGATGCAGCAACAGGCCACGGTTCGGGAAATCCGGCTACCACTTCATCCCACCTGGGGTTCGTCCTGGATGCGGACGATCGTCACCAGCTTGGCGATCATCCTGTGTTTCCTCGGTTTAAGCGGTTGCAGCCTCGAAAATTACCGCGTCCGAGCTGCCACCCCGCAACTCGTGACCGGTATCCTCGGCCCGCCCAAAACTTTTAACGCCGCCCTCAACCAAGAATCGCCCAACATTTTTGGCTATACCTACACCGGTTTAATCGAAGCCAATGGCCTCACCGGTGAACTAGAACCCGCCCTAGCAGAATCCTGGGAGATTTCCCCCGATAAAAAACGGGTGCGCTTTGTTCTGCGCGAGGGTCTGCGCTGGTCCGATGGTGAACCCTTGGATGCGGACGATGTGGTTTTCACCTATCAGCAGATCTACGCCAACGAAGCGATCCCCACCACCACCCGTGATGTGCTGCGCGTTGGCGAAAGTGGGACGCTACCGGAGGTTAAAAAGATTGACGATCGGACGATCGATTTCCTCTTACCCGAACCGTTTTCCCCCATTCTGCGATCACTGGGCAGCGAAATCCTGCCCAAACATGCCCTCGAAGCCAGCGTCACGACCCTCGACGCCGATGGCAAACCGGTCTTTAACTCCCTGTGGAATACCAAAACACCCGCCAGCGAAATTATTGTGAATGGTCCCTATCGCCTGAAGGACTACGTCACCGGCCAGCGCATCATTTTTGAGCGGAACCCCTACTATTGGCGGCAGGAAAACCCCGATCGACCCATGCCCTATATTGATGAAATTGTCTGGCAGGTGGTCGAAAATCAGGATACCCAACTGTTTCAATTTCGGGCTGGAAATCTGAGTTCCGTCGGTGTTGCACCTCAATATTTCTCCTTACTCAAACGGGAAGAAGAACGCGGCAATTTCACCATCTATGAAGATGGCCCAGCATTGGGGACAACGTTTCTCTGTTTCAACCTCAATCGTGGCAAAAATGCCGACGGAACTCCCCTAATTGATCCGATTAAGTCGGCCTGGTTTAACACCCTCGAATTTCGCCAAGCTGTCGCCTACGGCCTAAATCGACAACGATCGATCGACAACATTTATCGCGGCCTTGGGGAACTCCAAAATTCCCCAATTTCGATCCAAAGTCCCTACTATCTGCCGCCGGAGGCGGGACTGCCAACCTACGAATACAATCCGGATAAGGCTCGTACACTGCTCCAACAGGCGGGATTTCGTTACAACGATCGGGGAGAATTGTTCGATCGTCAAGGCAATCGCGTTTCTTTTTCCCTGATTACCAATGCGGGCAACCAGGTGCGCGAAGCCCTCGGGGCGCAGGTCAAGCAAGATTTAAGTGAGATCGGAATTGAGGTGAATTTCACGCCGATCGACTTTAATAATTTGGTCGGTAAGCTGACGACTAGTCTGGATTGGGAATGCCATTTGATCGGTTTTACAGGGGGAATTGAACCCCACGGCGGTTCTACGATCTGGTCCGTCGATGGTCGGCTCCATAGCTTTAATCAGGATCGCAGCGATCCGCCGTTAATCGATCGTCAGGTCGATCCCTGGGAACAGGAAATTGCGGATTTATACGTCCAAGGAGCGCGGGAATTTGATGAAGCCAAACGTCGCGAGATCTACGGTAAAACTCAAATTATTGCCCAGGAAAATTTACCGTTTATCCATCTGGTGAATCCCCTGTCTATGGAGGCTATTCGTAACAACATCGAAAAAATCCAATACTCTGCGCTGGGTGGGGCGTATTGGAATATCCACGAACTAGAGTTTTCGGCAGAATAGTCAGAATCCAGGACGTGGAGGTTCTCGGCTCGGCGGATACAGACAGCAAGACCTTGGAAGTTGCGAAAACTTCCAAGGTCTGAAGGGACTAACCAACCGGATCAAGGATGATCTTTAGGCATTAAACCGGCCAGTTAAATCTTGGCAACCTCCTTTTGGGTGGCCGCTGTGGGTGAGGTGATCGCACCGTACAGACGATTAATGGCGTTGACGTAGGCTTGAGCAGAGGCGACGATGACGTCTGTATTGGCGGCATGACCGGAAAAAATCCGTCCCTCATGGCGTAGGCGAACCGTTACCTCACCGAGCGCGTCAATTCCGGCTGTGACAGATTGCACCGTGTATTCGATGAGTTCATAGGGCAAATCGACGATTTGATCGATCGTACGATAGGTCGCATCAACCGGCCCCGTTCCGATCGCCGCGTCGGTCATCTCCTCACCATTCGGTGTCCGGATCGTGATGGTGGCGGTGGATTTGGCGTGGTTGCCGCAGGACACCTGCACATGCTCAACGCGATACAGTTCGGGCGGTTGCTGGATTTGATCGTTAACGATCGACTCGAGATCCCAATCGGTAATTTCTTTCTTTTGATCCGCAAATTTTTTGAAGTTCAAAAAGGCGCTATTCAGCTCGGTTTCTGACAGATCAAAACCCAACTCTTTTAAGCGACTTTGGAACGCATGACGACCGGAGAGCTTCCCAAGCACAATCTGGTTTTCCTGGAGGCCGATCGACTCGGCATCCATGATTTCGTAGGTTTGCTTATTTTTCAGCACACCGTCTTGGTGGATGCCCGATTCGTGGGCAAAGGCATTCGCACCCACGATCGCCTTATTGGGCTGAACAAACATCCCCGTCAGGCTCGAAACCAAACGCGAGGTTTTGTAAATTTGGCGCGTATCAATATTGGTCAGGGGTTCTTCCGATTCCACCGGACGGCCCAGCGCCGGATTGTAGAAGGCGCGGCGAACGTGGAGCGCCATCACCAATTCTTCGAGGGCGGCGTTGCCTGCCCGTTCACCGATGCCGTTAATCGTACATTCGAGCTGACGCGCTCCATTCTCGATCGCGGCGAGGAAATTCGCGACGGCCAAACCGAGGTCATTGTGACCATGCACGGAAATCACGGCGCGATCGATATTGGGCACATTTTGCTTGATGCCACGAATCAGGCCGCCAAATTCGGATGGGGTGGTGTAACCGACTGTATCGGGGATGTTAACGGTGGTCGCTCCCGCTGCGATCGCGGCTTCGAGCACTTCGTAGAGAAATTCCGGATCGGATCGTCCGGCATCCTCGGGCGAAAATTCCACATCATCCGTAAAGCTTTTGGCATAGGCCACCATCTCCGGCACGATCGCCAGCACGTCTTTACGGCTCTTGCGGAGTTTGTATTCCAGGTGAATATCGGAGGTGGCGATAAACGTGTGAATTCGTCCCTTTGCTGCTGGAGCGAGCGCCTTGCCAGCGGCTTCAATGTCCTTTTTCGAGGCTCGTGCCAACCCGCAAATCGTCGGCCCGGTTTCCGTACCCACCTGATCGGCAATGCGTTGAACGGCCTCAAAATCACCGGGACTGGCAAAGGGGAAACCCGCCTCCAGAACGTCCACTCCCAGTCGAGCGAGCTGACGGGCGATCGTTAGCTTTTCATCTTGATTTAACGTTGCGCCGGGAGATTGTTCTCCGTCTCGCAGGGTTGTATCAAAGATAATAATGCGCTCGGTTGGACTGGTCATGGTGTTGCATTACCTCCGGTCGGTTTGGGGGGAGTTGGCATTGGAAAATCTCCCAGTGAAAGATTGGGAATGGAAAAATCCAAGAATAGTACTAGTGTAAAACAGTCTTGATTCAGACAGTGTTACCCGATTTCGTTCGGCGATCGAAACGATACAAAACCTGGCGGATCGGGATGACACGGCAGAGCTTGGCGCCGGATGTCTGGCCGTGCGCGGTGACGATCGTTAACGCGATTCCCACAGCTTGTTTTCGAGTTCCCGCACCTGGCGTTCTAACCGATCGATCCGCCCCCGTAGCTCATCCATTTCGGCCTGACGCGGCACACCGAGATCCTGCAATGTATTGCGAAGTTGCCGCTCAAACTGTTGCTCCCAGTTGCCTTGTTCGGCCTTGAGATTTTCGATCGCGTCGTTCACAAACGCCTTAGCCCCCTCCGCGTCCAACTCGCCGGTTTCGACGAGGCGATCGCTCGCTTCCCGCAGGCGATCGGCAACGAGCGACGTGGTACCAAGACCTAGAATTAAAAGTTGTTGAATGATGTTTTGATTTTCCATGGAGTCCACAGGGTAAGCGAAGATACCGCACGCATCGGTCGAGCCCGGTGAGGAGAGATACGATCGCGTATCCTGTTTCACCGTCGTGATCGTTAGATAGAACGGGCTGTGCTGGCGCTCTCTTACGATGTTACTCAATCCTTCCCAGGAGAGTGGGGCTTAAAACCCATTTCTTGGATCGAGGGTTCCCGATCCATTGGGGCTTGTACCGGGTTCGGTCGTCGGCTCCATGCCGGGTTTTTGTCGATCAGTTGTGGGTTCTAGCCCTGGTGTTTGAGGGTTGGTCGTGGGGTCTAGCCCTGGGGTTTGAGGGTTGGTTGTGGGGTCTAGACCCGGATTTTGGGGGGCGGCGGTGGGGTCTAAACCCGGATTTTGGAGATCGCGTAAATTGCGTAGGTTTTCGTTGGAGTTCCCAAAATCGATCTGATTTTCAGGATTAGCACGCAGCCGTTCGAGTGGCGAGAGGAGCGGCTGGCGCAGGTCACTATTTCGATCAAGTGCCGATCGCGAACTGGGTGTAATGCCCAGGGTGGCACGCTCACCGCCAATTTCGCGGATCAGGTCGAGGACTTGCATCACCCGATCGTACTCAACGCTGGGATTGGCGTAGAGCACGATCGGTTCATTGGGGCTGGTCTGTTGGTGACGCGCGAGCCGTGCGGCGAGGTCTTGGAAGCTAATCGGCTGCGTCTCGCGGCTGAGATAAATTTGACCACTGGCGTCGATGCTCACGGGTAACATCTGACTCATAGAGGAGTCGCCGGTACTGGCTTTGGGGAGATTTTGCGTGAGCGCCTGCTGTCGCGACAGACCCACCGCACCGAGGATGAAGAACGTCAAAATACAAAAAATAACGTCCATCAAGGGCAAAATTTCGATGCGAGCATCATCAGCCGAGGACTCGAAATTGAGTTTCATGGTGTAGGAGCGATGGTGTAGGAGCGAGCGTTTGGGCGAGAGAAATGACTAGAGACTAGAGAAATGACTGAGGTTAAAAAACTTAGCTCTGAGGGTCATTCGGGGGAGTTTGAGTTTTGTCTTCACTGCTGGAACTGCTGGAACTGCTGGCACTGCTGACGATCGAGCCCGCCGCCCACGCCTGACGGTACATCAGCTCCAGATCGTTCCCGGCCTTGCGAAAAATTCGTGCTTGGTTTGAGATAAACAGTTGAAATAAGCGATAAAACGACAAACTGACGATCGCCACGATCAACCCCGTCGCCGTACTGATCAGCGCTTCGCCGATGCCCAAGGTGACGCCAGCCGTCGCCTGCGTCCCAAGATCGCTAATCTGAATCGAGCTGAGTGATCCGATCAAGCCAGACACCGTGCCCAGCAGACCCAACAGCGGCGAGATCGCGATCGTGCCTTCCAGCACCTTGTCACCCCGTCGCATATTTGCGAGTTCATCATCCGCCGCCGCTTCGAGGGCGAGCTGAAACAATTCGGGAGCCGGTTGGTCGAGCTTCAGTGCGGCAAAGAGAAACCGACCGATCGGCTGTTCTCACGTCCCTGACGCGCCACTTCCCGCGCCGCTTGCCAATCACGCGAAGCCGTTTCGAGAATTCGGGTTACGACATCACGCTCCTTGAGCAAAACTTTCGACCAAAACCACAACCGTTCGGCGACCGTTCCCACCGCCAGGATCGATAACAACAGCAGCGGATACATCGTCAATCCGCCC
>RDYZ01000010.1 GCA_004293855.1 Oscillatoriales cyanobacterium
TCATTCGAGGTGGTGTTAAACACACGGCCATAACCACCGGTGGCGAGCATCACGGCACGGGCGCGAATCACTTCGATGCGTCCGGTTTCGATGTGGTAAACCACGACCCCCTTGGCTGTACCACCTTCAACGATCGTCCGCATGACGTACCATTCCTCGTACACCGTGACACCGTAACGTTTGAGGTTATTCACCAGTTCATGCAAAATCGCGTGACCGGTTTTGTCGGCGGCGTAGCAGGTGCGGCGGTGGGAGTGGCCGCCAAAGGCACGCTGGGCGATGCGGCCATCCTCGAGCCGCGAGAACAGGACACCCATGTGTTCCAGGTCAATCACCACGTTGGGGGCTTCCTGGGTGAGGAGGGCGACGGCGTCTTGATCTGCCAGGTAGTCCGAACCCTTGACGGTGTCGAAGGCGTGGGCTTCCCAACTATCGGTGTCATCGACATTTTTGAGGGTGGCGGCGATGCCACCTTGGGCGGCGACGGAGTGCGATCGGATGGGGTGGGTTTTGGCGATGACGGCGATCTTGGCGTCGGGTCGCGATCGGGCGATCTCGACGGCGGCGCGGGTTCCGGCGAGGCCACCGCCAACGATGATGACGTCATGTTCCAGCATGGGGTGTTCTCTTGCGTGAGGGAATAGTTGAACGGTTCCAACGAGGGGAAGCTATAGAAAGTGTGACATTCCTCTTGCCGAACTGTGTCAGCTTGTCCCTACGACCTATACAAAACGTGACGGGTCTTGACCCTGAATGGCCTGCCCAACCCACGTGGCCAAGCTCCAGCAAAAATCGTGATCGTATTCAAGTCCCGCATCGGGGACGATCGAGGGATTTAAGGTGCGGGAATACTAGTCGTACCAACGATCCATCGCCCGTCCCAAAATCCCCCGCGTAAAATAGGACAAACCCCGCTCACCTCCGCTCCATCGGCTATGAACATCGCGATCGCCCAGCTTAATCCCACCGTCGGCGACCTCAGCGGCAACGCCGATCGTATTCTCGCCGCTGCCCACCAGGTCACCCAGGGTGATACCGCTAGCGCTCTCCTACTGACCCCAGAACTGTCTATTTGCGGTTACCCTCCCCGCGATCTGCTGCTTGACCCCAGCTTTATCGACGCGATGGAGGCCACCGTTCACGATCTTGCCCGTCGCCTGCCGCCCAAACTCGCGGTTCTGGTCGGTATGGCGGTTCGCAACCCCGACGCCGATCGGGAAGGCGGCAAAGCGCTGTTTAACAGCATTGCCCTGTTACACCAGGGCGAGATCGTCAGCCTGTTCCATAAACGGCTGCTGCCGACCTACGATGTGTTTGACGAAAATCGCTATTTCGAGCCGAACCCCAAGTTAGACATCAGCCACAACTGTTTTACCTTAGAGGTCGCAGGACAAACCCAGACGATCGGCGTAACAATTTGTGAAGACCTCTGGAATGACGAAGCATTTTGGGGCAAGCGTAACTATCGGGTGAACCCGATCGCCGATTTGGCCGCAGCGGGTGTCGATGCGATCGTCAACCTTTCCGCGTCGCCCTACACCCTACGCAAACAAAAGCTACGGGAAGCCATGCTCTGTGACGTGGCCCAGCGTTACCGTCTGCCGATTTTTTATGCGAACCAGGTCGGCGGCAATGATGATCTGATTTTTGATGGCAATAGCGTTGTGGTGGATGGCACTGGCACGATCGTCGCCCGTGCCGCCCACTGTCAAACGGACATCATCGACGCTGCGCTGACCTCCCCCAGCCCCATTACCCCAACCGGAGCGATCGCCCCCTATCCCGACGACGACAACGCCGAAATTTGGGCGGCGCTGGTGTTAGGAGTCCGGGACTATGCACGCAAATGTGGCTTTTCGCGAGCGGTGTTAGGACTGAGTGGCGGCATTGATTCCACCCTGGTGGCGGCGATCGCAGCGGAAGCCCTCGGCGCGGAGAATGTCCTCGGTGTCCTGATGTCGTCGCCCTACACCTCCCAAGCCTCGGTTGATGACGCGATCGCCCTGGCGGAAAACCTCGGCATCCCGACCCAAAATCTGCCGATCTTGCCCATGATGGATGGTTTTGACCAGTCCCTCGCACCCCTCTTTGCGGGAACGGAACCCGGTATCGCGGAAGAAAACCTTCAGTCGCGGATTCGTGGCACGCTGCTCATGGCGATCGCCAATAAATTCGGCTATTTGCTCCTGTCTACGGGTAATAAATCCGAAGTTGCGGTGGGCTATTGCACGTTGTATGGCGATATGAACGGGGGGCTCGCTGTGATTGCGGATGTACCGAAAACGCGGGTTTACGCGCTGTGTCAGTGGCTGAATCGCGATCAGGACGGTACTCACCCGCGTGAAATTGTGCCGCGTAACGTGCTCGAAAAGCCTCCCAGTGCCGAACTACGCCCCGACCAGCGCGACAGCGACTCCCTACCCGACTACGACACCCTCGATGACATTCTCGATCGTCTCGTCCACGGCCACCAATCCGCCGATCAAATTATTGCCGCCGGACACGATCGCGCCACAGTCGAACGGATTATCACCCTGGTAACCCGTGCCGAATTCAAGCGTCGTCAGGCCGCGCCGGGACTGAAAATTACCGATCGAGCCTTTGGTACAGGGTGGCGAATGCCGATCGCGGCGCGGCGATCGGCGTCCGTATTTTCCAGCTAGATCTCTCACCCATTGCAGTACTAGCCAGGGATGCCATTAGCAACTCTCTAGCGGTGTGAATTCGGGAGAATTGCTCGAAGACAATTCAGGCTGAACCCGAACTCACACCGCCTTAAACCTCGACGGGCAATTGGGGATCATTAAAAATTTTCTTCACCCGATCGAGACGATGTCCCAGACGTTGGGTCGAGTCTGGATAATGAATCTGAAGAAACATCAGAAAATCATCAACCGTACAGGGAACCTGTGTCCCACCCATAAACGTATGAAATTCTTGATGAATCACAGAGTCTAGGGTCAGCAAGTTATCTTCGAGATCCGCTAAGTGAGGAAAGTAAGCCGTGCAATATAAATGGTGAGCTTCCACCGTCACATTATTGTACTTATCCTTATGCTTTCCCGTCACCTGACAGCGTTTTTTGTCCCGGCTCTTCGCTTTACTTTTCGCGGTCTGAATTCGTTTTTGTCGGGCTTCCTCTTCACTCATCAAACGTTTAATCACCGCCTGACATTCAAGGTTAAAATCTTCACACCATAAACGTCGTTGCTTATTTTTTAACTCCTTTGAAAGTTGCAAGCCGACCCGAGACAGCGCATCACCACGAAAGAATGTGTCTTGCAGATCGACATCTTCGTCGAGATGTTCACCCGGAATAAAGGGAGTTGATGTTTTTTGAATATCCTTCACCACAGAATTCCACTTGGCATAGGACGTTTTCAATAACTTGACGCAGGCTTTACGAAAAACGTAAGGCTCGCCATTTTTGATTCGGATAATACTCCGATCGTGAAGATCCAATGTTGTAATAATGTGCTGTCGGACCAGGCTCCTCCGCACTTTACCCTTGGCATCCAAAACCCAATCCTTAATTTTCTTGAATAAATTACGCTTATCATGCTGGGGATGCTGATCGATATACCGTGCGATCGCGTGAGCCCCTTGTGCAGAATACACCCGCTTCTTAAACTTGACATTTGAGTAGCGAAAATCAATATTTTCGACTAGATCCCAGTCATCCTCTGGGTCTGCATCAAAAAAATCAACGATTTCATCTAGCTCTTGAATGGTTTTCCCTAAAACCTTAGCTAGCTCTTGCTCATCTAAAATAAATTCGTTCTTGTCCGGCTGTACGACCTTTTTTTGTTTGTCTGAAACCATTTTTAAACTCCTAGCAAAGCGGCTTGATACAACTGGGTTAAACGCTCGAAAATTTTACGATCACCATTCGGCATATCGGGGTGATATTGCTTACTGAGCGATCGATAGGCACGCTGTACCGAATCTTTTGTCGCCGTTGCAGAATCTAGATTGAAGATTGTCCAGACATCGGCATATTTAAAAATATCGATCCCATTAATACAGCCATAGCCCATGTCGCTTGTTTCGTTGGGCAATACTCCTAAAAACTCGCGGTAGATTTTTTCCAAATCTTCCGTTTTACTCAGGTTGATCGACCCCAAGGGCTTGACCATCGATTTAAAGTGCGAGTTCTTGCGTAACTCTGTTCCCGTTGACACGTTAAAGTAGTCGTAAATTGCCGCTTGAAGCTCGGCGCGATTGAGTTTGCTTGAACTTTCCGGCGTTGTCTGTTGTGGTTTAACCGTTACCTGATTCTTAGTTTTGGCACTTGGTTTAGCCTTTGGGTTGGCGTTTGATTTAGCTTTAGGCTGGGTGCTAGCTGACTTTACTGGCTTGTGCGATACTTCCAATAAAGCCGTCGCAAATTTTTCGACGACGAGAAATTCGAGGTTATGTGCTTCTGAAAATTCAGAAACCAACGCTTTGGTAGCGTTATTCATTGAGTTTTGATTTTTTTAATAATCTGTAAAGACTATATATCTACTGTGTCCTACTCTGGGTGACTAAGATCATAATTTTGGATGACCTAGATCACCTAAAAAAATTGGTCTGTAAAAATACGACGTATGCTAATGCTGCTCTCTATAAAAATACAGTTAATTAATTACCCGATCGGCAATTGACCCGGATTCACCGCATATAAATACTCACATCCCGATCGCGAGGAACCCCGACGATACATCGCCTCCTGGGGTAACCCCCACCCCAACAGCAACACCACTTGCAAAAAATGATCGCCTTCCGACATCCAAATATCTGCCCACTCCGTCTGCCGTTCGATCGCCCAGATGGCTTCGCGATCAAGCTGCTCGTAACGTTTCCCGCCCTGTAACCCGAAAAATAAATCCATCCCTGCCGTTGCGTCTAACCAAAACTGCAACACCTGCTCTTTGGATTGACCCAGGAGGATCAAATCGGACTCCAAGGCAATCAAATGATCATGGACACGGGGAAACCGCAAATGCCGATCGCCGACCGCCAGATCACACCACACCAAGCCGGAGACCTGATGATCGCGTTGATACCCATGCACCTGTTCACGAAAATCCTGAAACGCAGCAAACTTTTGCATCGCTGACGGATCAAGCCAGCGATCGACCGCCGCATTGCCGATGAACGGTGACGCCCTGAGATTGAGCCGATCGCCCCGTAAACACGCCTCACGTTCTGCGGCGAGAATTTCGATTAACTCTTGAGTCGAATAGACGTCAGGCATGACCGCTCCTGCCAAACTTTCACGAATATGCGGATTGCCGATCCATCACGGACGGATCGACCCTAACCATAGACGGTCTTTGCGGGCTTTGTCCTGCTTTAGGGATGAATTTGGCTCAAAATAACCCGCAGGCGATCGTAATCGTCTTTGAGCAGTAGCCCAAGGGTTCGGCCTGCCTGCACCAACCAATCGCGATCGGCCTGACGAATGCGATAGATTTCGCGGATCGCGGCGGCAGTCAGGGCGTCCACAGGCGCACCATTGACCTGAAGCAAGGTGCGTAAAAAATCAAACCCTTCGCTGAAGCGTCGCACCTCGTCCGGGGCACAGTAGTACACGGCCTGGTGAATTTGCGGCGGGCGTGGTGGTAAGTATTGATACATTTCGCCCCGGCTACCGTTGGGGTTGCGGACTTCAAACCCCACGATCACGGCGCGAAATTCTGTTTTTAACATCGCGAAAATCTGCGGTTGATCCTCACGAAGCTGGGCGATCGAAAGGCCCAATGCCTGCGCTCGGTGGACGGAATCGATCGGTGCGGTCGTCGCATGGTAAACCACGGCGTATACCTGGTTGCCCGTCTCTTCGTCACGCGATCGCACCCAACTGCCAAACGCAGGCATCGGCGGAAACGATAAATCTTCGGGTTCGAGGCACTGCGCTAGAAATTCCGTCGTCGAAGTTTCGATCGCCTCGGCAAACTGGGCCGGATCACGATCGCTTGGATCGAACAGCGGCAATTGTAAACGCATAGACCTCGTTCCCCTTCGACCTGTGTTGACCTTAGGGCAACCAAGAATCACACCGATGGATCATTTTGATCGTCGATCGTCGATCGTTGCCCCTCCCAGACTCCCGCCGTTACTTGGCGCGTCCAGCCTTCGCGTCGATCGCTTCAATTTCCGAGAGCAGGAACGTGACGGAGTGATCCCAGTTGCCTCCTTCAAATAAAACCGCAGCTTTACCGTCGGACACGCGCTGGACGAGTCCGCTAAATTGGTAGTAGGTATCGTCAGGATTGATGACTTTGACAGCCGAACCGGGCAGAATCATGGTGTTATGGGGGAATCGTGTCGGTGAATAAAGCGTGAATCGTATTGACATACTCTCCGGCCCAAAGGCGCAGAGAGGCTCAGACCTCACGATCGGAGTTTCTGCGTGCGAATACCGGCCTGATGAGATTGACTCTCTTCGGGTTTTACGATCGCTCCACAGACGGACACCGCTTGCCCAGCGGCCAAGACTCGGTATGCTTCCGAAGTCACCCCACATTTTAGCGTGCAAACTGGGAAGCCGTCCGACAGAATAGGGTTCGAGAGCAGGAGGTTCAGGTTCATTAAATTCCTTTAAAGCCGACTTCGATGTCTAACTCTTTTACGGGGTTGATCACTGGTGGTCGCGATCGCGTTTGAATGTCGATTTGATTGCAAATAATCCCCAGCACAATCACCGTACACCTGAGTTCGAGTTTTGCCCGCAGTCCCTCGATATCCTGGAGACCTGCGCTAAGATTTCGTCAACGCAGCCGAGCTTACTGGCTGAGTTGTCGCATCAGTCGCATCAGTGGTTTGTTCAAGCTGATAACCAGAGGAATAGTCAATCAATGAGTGCATTTCGGGTCGGAGTGGCAGGGCCGGTGGGATCGGGAAAAACGGCGTTACTTGAATCATTGTGCAAACAACTGCGCGATCGCTATCAGATCGGCGTGGTGACGAATGATATTTACACCCAGGAAGACGCGCAATTTTTGGTACGGGCGGCGGCCCTCGATCGCGATCGGATCATCGGTGTCGAAACCGGCGGCTGTCCCCACACCGCGATCCGGGAAGATGCCTCGATTAATCTGGTGGCGATCCGAGAACTGGAAGCACGGCTCAACCCACTCGATCTTGTGTTTGTCGAAAGTGGCGGTGATAACCTAGCCGCGACGTTTAGCCCGGAACTGGTGGATTTAACGATTTATACGATCGATGTGGCTGCCGGTGACAAAATCCCCCGCAAGGGCGGGCCGGGGATCACCAAATCGGATCTACTCGTGATTAATAAAATTGACCTGGCGCCAATGGTGGGGGCGAGCCTTGAGGTGATGGAGCGCGATACGCTCACCATGCGCGGTGATAAACCGTTTGTGTTTACCAACCTCAAAACCGGTCAGGGGCTCGATCGTGTGATTGAATTCATCGAACACCATCAACCACCACGGTCATAAATCCCGAGGTGTCCGGCGATCGTCATCCCTCTGAGGCTATCAACCTTAAGCCGCCAGCCGGAAGCCAGCCTAAAACCCTAACTCAAGTTGCCAACGCTTGAGGATGCCAACATCACCCACGGCTCGATCGACAACCCGCAGCGTCCAAATCCCCTCCCCGCTCCGACCGTGAAACTGGGCGAGGGCGGGGTTGGTCGCCTCGGTGTAGGTTTGTTCGATGCGGGTCGCCGTGCCTAGGGTGCGGCCCTGAAGTTGGATCGTGGTGCGATCAGGGGCAATCAAAAATAGTTCAAGATCGTTGGGAAACTCGTGCTCTAGCTCGATCGAGACTTGCACATCCAGCACCGGGCGCGTTTCTGTGATGCGAATCAGACTGCTAACACCACCGGGCTTATCGTCCGGAATCGCCATGACGCGATCGTTCGTGCCGCGTACCCGTTTCCCGGTACTTTGGGGCGCACTGTAAAGCATCTGCTGTGCCATGCGGACGGCGGCCCCGGCGTTGACTTTGCCGTAGCCAAACCAAAGGGAATGCCCGTTTTTGTCGTAGGTTCCGTAGCGTAGGCCCAGTTGTGGGTCGGGGTTGGGGTCTTCGATTTTGTCGGCGCTGTCTTGCAAAATTTGCTTCACCTGGGCAGCGGTTAGGTTGGGGTTGGCTGACAACACCAAGGCGGCGACCCCAGCCACCACCGGGCAGGCGCTGGAGGTTCCGCCGAAGGTGTCCGTAAAGGCATTCGGGGAGTAACCGGCAGCTCCGAGACGATCGGTGGTAAACACTCCCAGACCGGGTAGGCTGGCTTGGATTTTGGGCGCGGTGTACAGGTAGCCATCCTGGGGAAACCACATTCCCGGTGGGGCGTTATTGCTCGGGGCGCAGACTGAAATATGTTTACCCCAATTGCTATAGGCGGCTTTGCGGTTGAGGCTGGTGGAGGCGGAGACGACGATCGCGTCGGGATGGGTCGCATACCCCGCCAGCCACTGGGTCGGGCCGGACAGCGTGCCTTTTGTCCAACCCTGCTCGTCGATCGTGCCTTGGGTGGGTCGATTGGCATTGCCCGCCGCGAAGACGACGACACAGCCTTTGCCGTTGCGTCCCTGACGTGCCGCGCGACTGATGGCCGCCTGTTGCCGCATCGATAGGGGAAAGGACACGGCACTGGCCCCCCAGCTACAGGAAACCACGGCGGCCCCTTGGGTGATTGCCCAGTTAAACAAATCCTCGATCGAGGCATCATCGAGATAGCCCGTCGTCCGAATCGGCATCATCGCACAGCCCGGAGCGACCCCAACAACGCCATCGCCCGTTTCTTCCGCCAAACAGACCCCAGCACAGGCCGTGCCGTGGTTGTCGCTTTCCGCTTCCGGTAGGGGCAAAAAGTCGCGACCGGCCAAGTCTTGAGGGGCGACAATCTTACCCATGCCCTGAAAGTCGGGGTGGTCGAGATCGATCGAATCATCGGTGATCGCCACCACGATCGAGCGATCGCCGCGTGTCACGTTCCAAGCGGCTTCGATGTTGATGTGTGATCCCTCTGCCAGTTGCGATCCGCCCGCATGTTGGAGATACCACTGACGGGAGTACAGCGAATCACTGGGGCGATAGGTGGGCGTCGAGCGAATCACCACATTGGCTTCAACGTTCACAACGTCGGGCAACGTGGCGATCGCATTGGCCAACTTAATCGGATTGGCTTTGGCATCCGGGGTTAACCGATAGACAAACGCATCGGGTAAACCGGCGATCGGTGTGACCAGTTCCAGCTCAAAGGCGGTGGCTAAGGCATGGCGACGATCGGGATCGAGATCGGGCTGAAACAAAATCGACAACTCATCGGTCAGATACACCTGAGATCCGGCGGATTCGGCGATCGTGTACACATGGCTCACGAATGCTACCCCTGGCAAACCCCGTGCGGCCTCCATCGCCGGGTCGAGATCCTGCGTTGCGGTAAATTCAAGTAACTTCAACACTTGATTGGAGCCGACGGCCACCTCACCGCAATAGGTCGCCAAATTCGCCGCCGTGGGACTATCGACGATCGCCGCGATCGTCATCGCCACATCTGCCCCCTCCTGAAGACGCAGCGAAAACCGATCGCCGTGCTTCACCAGGGGCAACACCTCGCCGCCCCGGTGCAGATCGATAATGGCAGGCGATCGCGCCGGATTGTAGGTCGGATTTTCAGGATTCGTCGAGTCCGAGGCAGGAAAAGGCGTCATAATCTCGGGGAAAACAAGGTGCAATCAACGTGCGATCGGCTCGGCAAAGGACAGAATTTGAACCGGACAATGCACCGCCAGTCAGACGTCAGTGAGGTGCTAATATACGCCTTGACTTCGAGGGCAGCCTGCCGTGAGCCATCGATCCATTATCGAGTCTCTTTGATAATAGCGAAGCGATCGCCGTGACATCCTGCCGAACCCAGCCCCTTGCCGAGTTTCCATCTCTGGACGCGATCGTTCCCCGAGCCTCGCTATGGCTCATGGCTCGAACCGCCTCTGATCTGTCCACTGTTCCCCCAACTCAACGGCGTACTGGATACCGGTGATCGCCGCACCAGAGCCCCCCGCCCTGGACGTTCCTAGCCGTTTTGTTCCGTTCCCACCTCCCACGCGACGCCGTTACCCATGACCGTTCCCTTTTCCCAGCGCTTGACCAAACCTACGCCCCAGCTTGCGGCTCTGATCGCGGCGACCACCCTCAGTGTTCTCGTACCAACGATCGCCCAAGCTCAAACGGGGGATAACACGCCGGTTGCACCGACCAGTGAAACCCCCGGCCCGGCGATCGTCCCGCTCAACCCCCTCGATCTGCGTCCCCTCGTTCGCAACAGTGACTTTAGTATTCCCGGACTGGAACGGACGATCGCCCAAGCCGATGCTGAAATCGCCGCCGAGGACTATGACGCCGCCTACGACACATTAATTGCGGCCCGTGAAACCAGCAATGCTCTCGCCGGTCACTATCAAAAACTCTCGGGCCAGTTTTCCGGCATCGATAACCGGATCTACGAAGCCCACCGTAGCCGAGCCTTGGCCGCTGCCCAACTACGGGATGCTGCAACCTACCGCCTCGCGATCGTGCACCAAGCCCGTGGTCAAGCCGAACTTGCTGTGCCGCTGCTCCTGCAAGTGCTCGCCTCCCAAAGCCCCACCCGCGAGCTAGGCCGTGATTCCTATAACTTGCTGTACGATTTGGGCTTCGTGACCGTACCCTATCGGCCAGAGCTGGCTAACACGGACGCCACAGACACCACGAACACGACCGACACCACCACCCCGGACGAAACCATTCCAGAGGCTCCCGTAATTCGCCCCCTCGAAGGTGGAATTCTGTCCAGCAGTGGTTTGAGCCGTTTGATGCTGGATGCGGATACGGCGGTGAGTTTGGGGGATAATCGCGGCGCGATCGCCAAGCTACAGGAAGCGCGTCAACTGGCCAACGAGCTATCCGGGTTCTATCAGCAGCTCACCAGCAGCTTTTCCGGCATTGATAACACCATTTATCAAACGCATCGCACCAACGCCCTCGATACCGCCCAAGTCCGTGACGAAGCGACCTATCAATTGGCTCTGTTGTTCCGCGCCTCCGAAGCCCCAGAGCTGGCCGTGCCACTATTGATGGAAGTTGTGACCTCCCAAAGTCCCACCCGCGATTTGGGTAAGCAAGCCTATCGTCAACTCTATGAACTGGGCTTTGTGGATGAGAACTATCCACGCGGTCAGGTATAACGCAATCGATTCAAACCGACTGGAGGTTTTGCCATGCTCGTCTTTCTTGGGTTTACGATCCTGGTGCTGATTGCCGGTTTTATCGTGTTGCAACAAAGACAACTGGGCGGCAGCATTCCCACGCCAGAATTGCCCTCGTTACATCGCAATGTGTTCTCCCTTCAGATTGGCGATATCGTTCAGTACGATCTGCGGGACTGGATTGTGGAGGGCAAGCTGATTTATACCGAAGCGGGGTTTTCCTGGTTTGAGTATCTGGTGCAGGATGGTGATGATATTCGCTGGTTGTCGGTGTCGGAAGATGACACGGTGGATGTGTCCTGGTTGCAAACGGTGACGGATCTTGAAATCAGCGGCACGCCACCCAAGACGATCGACTATAACGGCGTAACCTACACCCAGGAGGACAACGGCGTTGCGAGTATGAAGCGTATCGGTACGGTTCAGCACAAACGCGCGGAATCTTGCCGGTATTACGACTATGAAGGGCCGGGGCGGCTGGTGATGTCGATCGAGAATTGGGACGGTGATATCGAAGTGTCGATCGGGCAATCAATCCGTCCGTCAGAACTCACCTTGCTACCCGGTTCAGGTGAGACGGTATACCGCGATCGTTAGTTAAGCCTCGCCTCACGCATCACATACAGGTTGGATCGGTTCAGTGTTGCAGGCTTCAGCATCGCAGTGATTGAGGTGGTAATTGAGGCGGTGATCTATGCCCTCGATCGTCCCGGTGCCACCACAAAACACACAGGTATCCTCGCGTTGTACCTCGCCAGTACAGTCGCGCAACTCGATAAAGCCTTGGCCATCGCAGTGATGACAGGGGCAGGTTGTTGTCTGATCCGTTGTCTGATCCAATGTCGGCCAAGCTCCAAAATTTAGTGATCAATGCCGTGCGGTAGACCATCGCTCCTGAAGCCGATTCACCCCTTGCACCCCTGGAACCCCACACATCGCAGGATTAATAACGCGGCAAACTCGCGTCAACCCGCACGGCGTAAGCATCAATGCCACCACTGACGTTATAAACATCCGTAAAGCCCTGGGCTTGCAACCATTGGCAAACATGCAACGATCGGATGCCGTGATGACACATCACGATCGTCTTACAATCGCGATCAAACTGGGTTAGCACACGATCGACCCAATCACCCGACTCGCTCATCGGCAACACCCAAAACTGAGGCAGTGCGACAAGTTCCACCTCTTGCCGCTCACGCACGTCAATCAATTGCACGGGCATCGTCTCATCAGCCAGCACCAGGGCTAGATCTTCCGGCCCGATCGAAGGAATCATCGGCATTGTGTCCTGTGGGTCAGATGTGTAGAGCAGAGGACGTTTAACGTTCGAGTCGTCAAAGTGGCTACCAACTGCCGCTATAACGCTCTTCCGCAAACGGTTCGCCGTGGGAATGATAGCCGTTACGCTCCCAAAAGCCTAATTCTTCCTGACTGAGAAACTCCAAGCCATTAATCCACTTGGCACTTTTCCAGGCATACAGGTGCGGTACGACCAAGCGCAGCGGGCCGCCGTGTTCTGGGGGCAGGGGCTCCCCCTCAAGCTCAAAGGCAAAGAAATTATCCGGACGATCGAGATCCTTCAGCGCGATATTGGTGGTGTAACCGCCGTAGCAATGCTGCATCACATGCTTCGCCGTCGGATCGATCGTCAACAGGGCTAGAAAATCCTGCACCTTAAAGCCGCGCCACGGCACATCGAGCTTTGACCAGCGGGTGACGCAGTGAAAATCAGCCGTAAACTCGTGTTGAGGTAATGCCATTAGGTCGTCCCACCGGAAGGTTTTGGGTTCTGCCAACCCCCATACCTTAAACTCCCAGGTCGCGAGATCGATGTCCGGCGTGCTGCCATAGGTCATGATCGGAAAACCGTTGGTCAGGTGTTGACCCGGTGGCACACGATCGCCCTGGGATGAATCTGGCTTTTTGAAGAATTTTCCTAGCATGGGTAGAGCTTAAAACGATGTTTGATCCATTCTCGATGATCACCTCAAATTAAGCATTCTCAGCTCGCAACAGGGGGCGGCGTGTGGAGACTTTGGCGGTGTTAAACCGTTGGGAGATCTCCGCCACAATTTTTTTATCGGTGGTAAACAGGCCCGGATCGCTCGCACCATGACCGCCAATGTCACAGAGGAAATGCTGACCTCCCAGCAAGGCCCAACTGCGATCGCAGACGATCAGCTTTTCGCGTGTACCGATCAGTTTCAGATGCAGACGTTTGTAACGCTTACGAAGGCGTAGTAATTCTGGGAGTGCGCCGTATAGTCCATCCGGATCACGATCAGGCTGATAGCGCCAGCCACCATCTTTCAAGACGATCGGGCGGGAACAATTCGGCCCCTTGCCAATATCAAGGCGATCGCCCCAACCAATGCTGACAAAGAGGTTTTGATCGAGCGCTTCCGCCAGAACGGCCAGAAAACGCGGCAACTGGGGCTTATTCGGTAGCCAGGGGGTCACGATAATCAAGCGATCGTTGGCTTCACGGATCGCTTTAAACAGGAGATCCGTGCGATCGGTTTGACTCACCTGATACTGATAGGGCAACACCTGCTCTAGGCGATGGTCAATCTGTTCGATCCACTTTTGGGGTGAATTGTCGCGGAGCTGACGGATGTTATAGGCGAGACGCTGGATCTGTGGCTGGACCGTTCCTTGATACTGCTGTTCCAGCAGGTCTACCCGCTCATCGAGCCGATCGATGTTGTACTGCACCGGCGTCAGATCGATCGTCATCGGTGTGCCCGGGGTTGCGGGCATGATCGCACTCGGGGATTGGCGAATCATGGCATTGGCGGACGGTTCGGCCAAAACATGGGGCAAAGCTTGGGGCAAATCCGCTAGGGCTTGGCGTAACTGCGTCAGCTCGCCGCGAATTTCTTCAACGGTGGCATTGGTGTAGTCATTGAGGTTGTAAACCCCTTGGCGCACGATCGAAAAGGCTTCTTTAATTTTCTCGCGATCTTCTTCCGCCGCCGCCGCGATCGTCTCCTGGCGCTGCTGCATCTGCACCAACGCCGCATTCACACGGTAGAGATAATCCTCAATCTCCAGCACCCGATCGCCGATCGGCAACGCATGAAGCGCGGTTGTGAGATTATTCAAATCCGTCCGGAGGTGATCCGCTTGGCGCACCGCCGCTGCCGCATGACTACGCGTCCGCTGTAGCCGATGGGTGCGGTTAATGATATTGAAACTGATCGCAAAAACGGGGGGGATGATCGCAAACGCCGCCTGCTTGAAAATCAGCGACAGAGCAACCCCAGCTCCGCAGCCGATTACTGCGATCGTTTCGGCAGTATCAGCCCAGGTGCGATCACGATTTGCGTTCAGGTCGGCATTGGAAAACGGTACTTTTGCGGGTTTGCCCATGGGAGATTTGCTATGCCTGCGGAGTTTGGAAGAGTCGATCGCGTCATGGCACTCAGCGAAAAATTCGCGTGACCGATGCGTACCTGAATTTGCGAGTGAATTATAGCAAACGAATTTTTCAGCATTCGTCCAAGTCCCAACCCATGTTCACGCCAAAGGGGATCAGAATCGGGACAAACCGGCTCAATTTCAGGGCGATGACCGTGAATTTTTTGATGATCCCCTGCGTCACCCCGTCAGCTCTTGCCATAGAATGAGAATCATTCTCGCATTTAACTGAACCTTGCGCTCCTCATTGCCAACTGTCGCAAGTCCGGTTTGTCCGTTGTTCGTTTGTTCGTTGCGCCTGTCCCTGACCTTCCTCCCTGACCGATCATGCTTGATCTCTGCTGCGTCTCCGTTCAGTATCAAGGGGTTCGAGCCCTGACGGATGTTTGTTTAACCCTCGATCGTGGTCAGCTTATTGGCTTGGTGGGGCCGAATGGCGCGGGGAAAAGTTCGTTAATTAAGGCAATTCTCAATCTGGTCGATCGCAGCGGTACGGTCACCCTCGATGAACGCCCGGTAACCTGCCAATCCAAACGCATCGCCTACGTTCCCCAGCGATCGCAAATTGATTGGTACTACCCCATTTCGGCGAAAAATGCGGTCCTGACCGCGCAGACCGCACACATGGGATGGTGGCGGGGTTTTTCAGCTCAGGCGAAGGCGATCGCCCGTGCTGCGATGGAACGCTTGGAGGTGTGGGAGTTACGCGATCGGCAAATTGGCGAACTCTCCGGCGGCCAGCAACAGCGCGTCTTTCTGGCCCGAGCGCTGGCGCAACAGGCCGACGTGTTTTTACTCGATGAACCCTTGGGCGGTGTCGATCGTCAATCCGAACAAATTGTGCGGGAACTGCTGGAGGAGTTGCGCGACGCCCATAAAATCGTGGTGGTCTGTACCCACGAATGGGGCGATGAATTGAGTATTTACGATCGCCTGGTGTTAATCGATGGTCATGTCATCGCTGACGGTACACCGGAAACCGTGCTAACACCGGAACACCTCACCCGCGCCTACGGTCGTGGTTTGCGCTTGGTTGGTTGCACCCATCCCCCTAAAACCGTTGACCCCGATCGCCAAACCGACACAACCAGCACCACCCACCTCCGACGCAATCGGCACGAGTCGCAACCCCAGCAACCCGCTTCCTAGTCGCCCGATTGCTGAAAACGGATTGCTGAAAATCGATTTCCGAACCGCCGACCCACAGAACCCGTCCCACCTAATTGTCCCGACTGCCCTGTGCTCAACTTTGTGCTCGATCCGCTGCACTACGACTTTTTTCGCAACGCCGCGATCGTCGGTGTCACGATCGGCATCCTCTGCCCGATCGTCGGTAGCTATCTGGTGGTGCAGCGCATGACGCTCTTGGGGAATGTTATTTCCCATGCGGTGTTACCTGGCCTCGTCCTCGCAAACTTTTTCGGCCTGGATCTACTCCTCGGCGCCTTTCTCGCCGGATCGCTCAGTACCGGTCTCGTGTCCTGGATTCAGACCCAGCCCCGCATCCGCCCCGATGCGGCGATGGCCCTCACCCTCTCTACCTTTTTCGCCCTGGGTGTCGCTCTGAGTTCACTGCTCGACTCCCGCCTTGACCTTGAAGCCCTGCTATTTGGTGACCTGCTCGGGGTGACGACCCGCGACACGATCGAGACTGGTGTGATTACCGCGATCGTTATCCTAGCGATCGTCCTGCACTACAAAGAACTTTTGTTTTACACCTTCGATCCGATCGGTGCCCAAGCCGCTGGACTGCCAACCCGTCGCATCCATCTCGGACTGGTGGTCATCGTAACCCTGACGATCGTTGCCAGCATGAAAACCGTCGGTGTTTTACTGGTGGTATCGATGCTCGTTGGTCCGGCAGTCACCGCCTACCTACTCGTGAAAGAACTCCACCAAATGATGGCGCTGGGTGTTCTCCTCGGGGTGCTGTCGAACCTGGTCGGCCTACTCCTGAGCTACCACTTGGATTTACCCTCCGGCGCGGCGATCGCGATCCTCACCTTTGCCCTATTCGTGATCGCCTTTCTCTGGACACACTGGCGCGATCGTTTCCACGTTTCGCCCTAACCCAACGACGATGTTCAGCCTGAGTCGCTCTCTCGATATTGTGTGTTTTGCCTGAAAAATTGGCGTTTTCAGAAAAATCTGTATCCTTAATCACAATTTAACCCCCAAAAACGGCAAATCGGTTGACAGGTTCGCGAATTTTTCGTATAAATAGATACAGAAACAAATCGTTCATCCTGAATTGAGATTTTCGATCGGGACGGAAGTAGAGAAATCTTTCCTGTACGTTCAGTGAAATATTTCCGAAGGAACGCGCCTCATCCACCATTACGCATTCATGGAATGTAAAAGAGGCGAAATTATGCAACTGACCTATCGTGGCGTTTCGTACGACTACACTCCCCCTCAAGTCAACTCGGTTGATAGCGATCTCGTTGGTCGTTATCGCGGCATCGATATCCGTTTTCGCAATCCATCAAAATCCCCCGTCCAGCAGCCCACCCTCGATTTGAAATATCGCGGCGTGTCCTACCGCACTGGTGATACCGATCAAGCCCGCACCTGGGAACTCAAGCGTGAACAGGCCGCCGATCGTCGCCAAGGTTCGCTGCTCAGTCGCCTCTATCACGAGGTCACGGGCCATTAAGGTTTTGCCGGTGTCGTGTGAACTCGGTGTCTGAACCGCTTCGAG
>RDYZ01000011.1 GCA_004293855.1 Oscillatoriales cyanobacterium
TTGGTGTTGGAACAGCCGGAGGAGGTGGATCTGGCGATCGAGGTGGCACAAAATTTGGGCTTAAAGCCCTGCTTGGGTGTGCGATCGAAACTCTGTGCGAAGGGGGTCGGACGTTGGGGAACCTCAAGCGGCGATCGGGCTAAATTTGGGCTAAATTTGCCGGAAATCGTCGAGGCGGTCGATAAACTCCGCGCCCACGACATGCTCGATTGTTTGCAGCTTTTGCATTTCCATATCGGCTCGCAGATTTCGTCGATCGTCACGATCAAAGACGCGATCCGCGAGGCTAGCCAAATTTACGTCGAGCTGGCGAAACTCGGCGCTAATATGAACTATCTCGACGTGGGCGGCGGTTTGGCCGTGGACTACGACGGCTCGAAAACCAGCTTTTACGCCTCGAAAAACTACAACATGCAAAACTACGCCAACGACATCGTGGCCGAGGTGAAAGAGGCGTGTGAGGAAAAAGGCTGCGCTGTGCCGACCTTGGTGAGTGAAAGCGGACGGGCGATCGCCTCCCATCAATCGGTGTTGATTTTTGATGTGTTGGGAACCAGTTCACAGCCCAATTCCGTCCCGGTGCTGTCGGAGACCAAAGAGCATTTAGTCTTGCGAAATCTGCGCGAAACCTACGACTCGATCAACGCGGAAAATTTCCAGGAGTTATTCCACGACGCCGCTCAGTTTAAAGACGAAGCCGTCAGCCTGTTTACCTTCGGCTATCTGAGCATGACCGATCGCGCCAAAGCCGAACAAATTTATTGGGCAAGCTGTCGGAAAATTCTGGAGATCCTGCGGACACTCGATGACATCCCCCAGGAATTTACCAACCTCGAACAAATCCTCGCCTCGATTTACTACATCAATCTTTCGATTTTCCAATCCGCGCCGGACTGCTGGGCGATCGATCAACTCTTCCCGATTTTGCCGATCCATCGCCTGGATCAGGAACCGACCGAACGCGCAACCCTGGCGGATTTAACCTGCGATAGCGATGGCAAGTTTGATCGGTTTATTGATCGGCTCGATGTCAAACCCAACCTCGAATTGCATCCCTACGAACCCGGCCAGCCCTACTACCTCGGCATGTTTCTGGTCGGAGCCTATCAGGAAATTATGGGCAATTTGCACAACATGTTTGGCGACACCAATACCGTTCATATTCAGCTCACCCCCCAGGGAGGCTACGCGATCGAGCATGTGGTCAAAGGCGACACGATGAACGAAGTCCTGAGCTATGTGCAATACAACGGTGATGACCTGCTCGAAAGTTTGCGGCAGGCCAGCGAGACCGCATTACGCGACGGACGCATCGAAATCGAGGAAGCACAGCGTTTGCTCGAAACCTACGAATCTGGGTTACGTAGCTATACCTACCTCAATCTCTGACCGAATACTGTCAAGTTCAGGTACGAACAAGAGTTGCAATTAGTTGGACATTATATTCCTGCTCAAAAATGACTTTTTTCTGATCAATACTCCAGCGTTCGAGCTCACAGGGATCATTCGGATCGCGGGGCTTGAGATAAAGCTGAAACTGACCTTGACGGCATTCACAGCGCATACTGGCGATCGCGCCGATTTGTCGCCGATCGAGGGCGATCGCGAGGCGCAACAGGGGACTGAGCTGACGTACAAGCTGGCGTTGTTCCGGGGGTAAACTCGCGTATTCGCTGTGTTTCTTCTTCGGGGTGCTTTTGCGATGGTAGCGAGCGAGGTTCGCGATCAGGGAAATTTCGAGTTCGGTGTAACCGAGCAGTTCACCGTGACGAATCAAATAGTAGGAGTGTTTATGATGGGCGGAATGGCTGACGTACAGGCCGCAGTTGTGCAGGATGGTCGCCACCCAAAACAGTTGACGATCGCGCTCGGTCGCCGTGTGTAGCACACCCTGGGTTTGCTCAACAAGCTGGAGCGCAAATTGGGCCACCCGATCGCTATAGTCCAAATCCACATCAAACTTTTTCGCCAATTTCAGGACGCTGCGCTTACTGACCGAACTTTGATAGCGCAACTTGTCTTCAATCAGGCCATGCTTGAGCATCCAATCAACAATCACCCCCTCCCGCAACGCCCGTTCACAGACCGTAATCGTCTGGATCTCCAGCTTCTGCATGACCGTCAGCAGAACCAGCGCTCCTGCGAGTAAAATTTCGGCGCGGCGTTCCTGCATTCCCGGTATCGCCAGCCGGGTGGTGTAGTCAGCCCGTCGCAGCCGATCGACCCACTGGGCAAGGGCATCACGGGAAAAGCGAAAGCCGTTGAGAATCGTCGGTTCCTGACCGGTTTCCTCCATCGCGATCAGCGTCGCGATCGATGAAACAGTCCCCGAAGTCCCAACCAGCCGCAAGGTTTCACCCGGTTTGAGCTTGGAGATTAGCTCCTCCACCGGTCGCTCGATCACCCCGTGAATATAGGCTTGGAGTACGGAAAATTCACGATCGTCGATCGGGTCTGTGGTAATAAATTCCTGGGTTAGGCGTACCGCACCGATCTTGGTACTGCTCAAGCTCCGGGCTTCCTGACCATCCCCCAAAATCAATTCGGTTGAGCCGCCACCAATATCGATAATGGCGTGGGGCTGCTGGGACAATTCCATCCCCGACAACACACCCAGGTAGATTTGCCGCGCTTCCTCTTGACCTGAGATAACGCTGACCTCTAACCCCAGTTCATCGCGCACTCGGGCGATAAACTCGTGACCGTTCGGGGCTTCACGGGTGGCACTGGTGGCAACAGCGATAATTTCATCCACGTGCAGGCTTTGGGCGATCGACTGGCAGCGGCGCAGCGCATCGATCGATCGTTGGATAATTTCAGGCTTGAGATTGCCGGTTTTTAGATCGCGATCGCCAAGACGGACGGTTTCTTTCTCACGGGTTACGATCGAAAATGAGGGCAACTCCGGATGTACCCGCACGATCGCCATATGAATCGAGTTCGTCCCAATGTCGATCGCGGCCAGCAGATAATCAGAGCCGACCGAAGCCGGAGTATTCGACAAGCGCGGTACATTGAGAGAAGCAGCGTTAGTCATACTGTTTTAGAAATAACCGTAAACAAGCATCGAGATAGCGTCGAGACACTGTGAAGATCGCCACACAACGGCGATCGTTCCGCAAAAGCTAAAATATCAGTCGATATTTCACCCGCGATCGAGGTTCATTTTCTGGGAAATTTGGATAATGTTCAAAAATCACCCTTATCCAACCAACGGGTCGCCGCCTGAAACTCCGAGCCTTAGATTGACTCTCCCTTTCTATTTTTCAGTTGCTTCGGCTCCTGTGCACTTTTTTTTCACGTGACTTCATACAATTCATACAATTCATACAATCTGAGATTTAGTCTTCTGGTCTCCCTCCATGCTCTTTTCGGTTATCACTGATCCCCCATCCCTGAATCCGCGCACGACGTGCCATGTCCGACACTGACACCACCCAGATCCAAGGCCCACGCGATTTGTTCTCGATTCGGAGCCAGCTTGCCCAACAAGCCAATCCGTTGCGAGCCAAGATCGTCCTGTTTTCGTTGCTGTACCGTCCGTTCTCCTCCAGTAGTGGGGATTGGTCCACCCTTAAGCAGCAGGATTTAGGCGAATTTATCCGACGGGCGTATAACAAATACGCAAGCCTCGAAGAGCTCAAGCGTGCGTTAACCCTGATTACAGCGCAACTGGATTCACCCAGTGAATGCGATCAGGCGGCGGCGGCGATCTACACCGTGCTCAAGCCGTATTACGTCGAGGTTGGAGCGGCCACCGAGGGTCTGCAAGCGGATACGGACGATCTCGATAGCAGTCAAACCTGGGATATTCCGATCGGGGTGGCTCAGAAAGATGTAGATAGCACCCAGGACGATAACCAGACCGAACCCACGACCAGTGCCAGCTTGGATCTCGATTCCATTACGGAGGTGGATGCCCATGCCATCTCCCAGCCCAGTCAGTTGTCCGGAACCGATTTGAGTAATGCCACCACGGCCATTTTGCCAGACCCGATGGTGGAGGAGATGGATGACGGGATCGATGGGAGTTTGGATGAGGTGTTGATCGAGGATGACCCGTCAACGGATGATCACAGTCGTTGGCTTGACTCGTTTGAAGCCGCGATCGATCCGGAGGCGGAGGGGATCGAATCGCCAACTTCACCCGTAACCGTACCCAGGCGATCGGCCATGCCCGTGGTGTCTGAGCTCCCGATCGTCACGACCGCCGATCTGGAGGCTGCCGCGACGGCAGAAGCCAGCACGACACCAACAGCCGCGATTTCTGACCATCCAACTCAACCCCAACCCCAAACCCAGTCAGATGCCTCGAAACGGAACGGACGCCGGACGGGGTTAGCCCAACTCCTCACCCAACACGTGAATTCACGGGATGAAGTGGATGCGATCGTCCAACGCTACAGCAAAACCCTCACGGAACAGGTCACCGCAGCTCTGGATGACCTCGAAGGTGAACTGGCGGATTGTTTGGGTAATTGCGAGCCCGATACCGCCACTCAGATTGCAGGCGAAGCCCTCGGACGGGTTTTATTGTCGGTCAGTGAGTCGATCGGTCAAATGCGTCAGGCCCTCGAAAGTATTCCGGGAGTGGAGCCGATCGTGGCGGATTGGCCGCATACCCGTCCCCCCCAAACTGCCCAGCCACCCTACACCCAACCACCAGACCTCCAGCCTCCCCCGGATGGCTCGGCCTCACCGGCGGCGGTGGTCGAACCGGAGGTTCAAGCCCGTCAAACCGGAGCCGATCGCGGTGCGGAGGCATCCGAACTTGCGACCCCACCGGATCTCCCGGACACACCGGATCAACCCGACCCAGCGATCGATCCCGTCCAATGCATTAGCCATCAATTTGCCACACTCTTGGCGAAGCGGGATATGTCGATCATCGTCAAGCAACGCGACGGCTGTATTCACCTCATCGCCGAAGCGAGCCCTCTGCCAGAGCGCACCAAACTGATTCGCTTTGTCTCGAAAACCCTCAGCAAGCTTGACTTACCACCGATCGCCACCCTACGACTCCACGGACGCAGAACGGGCGCTCGTGCCTTTGACTGGTCTGAAGATTTACCCCCGATTCGCGAGTAACCGGGGAGGACATCAACACCGGGCGGTGTTACGGGTAGCGTCGGTGGTGGGTGATGCCGCTCGTGATTGAACGGCCTGAGCCGGTTACACCGTTCATCTTTCAACGCTCCCGAGCCTCAATTGATCGATTGTTTGAGGACGATCGCCCGTTCCTTAACTCTCAGCGCCACCGATACCGATCTCGATTGCATCGATGCACCCAAGTCGCTCAAGCTTGGAACCCACTCGCTCCATCACACCTCCCCCCTGCTGCCATGGACGTCACCGAACTGATTGACCGCTACAACGCGGGTCACCTGGACTTTAAAAAACTGTCGTTATGTAACGCCAAACTTGACGGGGCGGAACTGGTCGGGATTAACCTCAGTGGCTCAAATTTACGGGGGTCAAGTCTGCTCTTTGCCTATCTCGGACGTAGCCACCTCGCCAATATCAACCTCTCCAAAGCTCGCCTTGGGGGAGCTGTCCTCAAAAAAGCGGATTTGCGCCATGCCAATCTTAAGGATGCCGATCTGCATGGTGCATTATTGCAAAAAGCGGATTTGCGTGCTGCGGATTTGAGCTTGGCGACCCTGTTGGATGCGAACCTGAGTGGAGCTGACCTGCGTAATGCCAACCTCAGCGGGGCGGATCTGCGGGGTGCACACTTGCGCGGTGCAAATATGCGCTTTGAGCGTCGTCTTTATGAGCCGATCGTCTTGCGTGGAGCTGATTTGCGCGGTGCGGATCTGCGGGATGTCAATCTTTGCAATGCGGATATGACGCGGGCTGATCTACGCGGCGCCAATCTGAAACAGGCCAATCTTCGCGAGGTGAAGCTTAAAGGGGCGAACCTTAGCGGGGCAAATTTGAGCGGCTGCATGATGACATCGGTGGACTTACGGGAAGCGATTCTGGATGGAGCCAATCTCAACAATGCGATCGTTGCCAGTGCGCGTTTAACCGGCGCGAAACTTCGTGGAGCCAAGCTGAATATGGCAAATTTGGCACGAACGCTCTTGGATCATGCCGACCTATCCGATGCTAGCCTGCGCGATGCCAATCTCCTCGAAGCGAATCTAATGCGTGCCAATCTCGATCGGGCTGATCTCACGGATGCCAATCTCTACGATGCTGAAGTCAGCCTGGTTTCGATGGAAGACGCTATTTTGGATGGGGCGACCCTGCCGGAAGACCTGTTCTAGTGTCGTGCTTGGAACCTCGCCCCCGACTGAAAACCAGACGGCATCAGACTAAGCCCCAAACGTGCAGCTAACTTGAGGCTCACATTGCACTGACCAAGGCCACGATCGCCCATTCCTCCCACCCCCCGCTCTGCCCATGCACGCCCTCTCCGTTCCCACCTGGGTTGTTCACGTCTCTAGCGTCATCGAATGGATCGCCGCAATTTGGTTGATCTGGCGCTACAGCGAAATCAATCACTATCCGGCGTGGCGCTGGCTTTCCTGGGCGATGCTCCCGGCCTTGGTCAGTGCGATGTGTGCCTGTACCTGGCATTTTTTCGATAATGCCGAATCTTTGGCATGGCTCGTGATTGTACAGGCGGCGACCACCGCGATCGGTAACACCACCATGTGTATCGCGGCCTGGTGGATTTGGAAAAACCGCGATACGGCAACCTCCTAGCCTCTGCTCCTCAGCCATCACACCAAGCTTGAAACCACGTGGCACACCGGAACGGTGTAGAGACCGAATCGTGAAGGGTGTTAACCGAAATTCGGTTTTAAACCATCATTAATACGGTTCTTGCGATTGGAGATTCTCGGTGAATCAGTGAGAATAAAACTGTCGAAAGCGACACAATCAATTAACAACCAATCAACCATCACTGAAGTCACTGAGGCCACTAGAGAGGTACAATCATGAAACTTTATCACGTTAGCCCGTTTGCTGAAATTGACCAAATTCAACGTCAATTAAACCGCGTCTTCAACGAGTTTTCGGGTGACAATGTTTCCAGTAACTGGTCCGTTCCCGTTGAGCTAGAGGAGACCGAAACCCAGTTTATGGTTCGCGCACTCTTGCCAGGAATTGATCGGAATAAAATTGATATTTCGATCACCCGCGAACAGGTTTCGATCGCAGGTGAATACGTCCGATCAGCTCCGGAAGAGACGAAATATCGCTTGTATTCCGAGTTCCCGAATGGCCAATTCCGTCGCACGTTCTCGCTATCCGTCCCGGTGTTAAACGAGTCAGCGACGGCGGATTATACCGACGGTGTCCTGATTCTAACGATTCCGAAAGCACCGGAGGCGATCGATAAAGTCGTCAAACTCAGCCTGAGCGATCAACCTGCCTCGGAGCGGCTGGAATTGGAAGGCGATACGACCAACCAATAGGTTGATGCGGTGGTCACTCCTGGTTCATCGCATGGCTAAAGGATACATTCTGAAGCATGTTTAGTTGTCATTAAATTCAATCCCGATTATTGCAATCAGCCTCTTCAATTGAAGGGGCTTTTTTTTGCAAAATGCTCTGAACTATCCCTTAAAATAGTGACGATGAACGCCTCACTCGTGTTTAGGGTGTGCGCCACTCCACTAGGATTTAAATAACCCTTGACCCGTCCTGTCACCGATCCGAATTTAACCGATCGCTCTCCTCGTTGTGTGATTATCGGCTATGGCAATCCGCTACGGGGCGACGATCGCGCTGGGTTTAGCGTTGCGGATTATCTGTATCACTCGGGAAGTCTGCCCCCGCAGGTCACTGCGATCGCCGTGCATCAACTCGTCCCCGAACTCGCCGAACTGCTCTCACAAACAGATCAGGTCATTTTTGTTGATGCGGAATTACGAGAACCCTCGGAACCCTTAGACCAATCCGGCTGTGCGATCCATCCCGAGCCCACCGCTCCGGGACTGAGCGTGCGATCGCTGACGCTGCGATCGTCCACCGCTCCCCCAAGCTTTGACCCCCACCGCTCCAGCCCCGAGGGGTTGCTTGACCTAGCCGTCAGTCTGTACGATCGGGCGCCCAGTGTGGCTTGGCTGCTCGGCATTCCGGCGGTGGATTTCGGTTTTGGGGATCAGCTTTCGCCACTCACTCAGGCCGGAATTGCCCAGGCGATCGACTGGATCATGGCCCAGCTTAATCGCACGATCGCCCATCCTCCCACCCCCGAGCCCCCACCCCCGAGTCCCCATGCATGAACTGAGCTTGATGGCGTCCATTCTCGAAACGGCGGAGCAACACGCCCGCGATCGGGGTGCGGCGAAAATTCACCGGATCGGTGTTCGGATTGGTGAGTTGTCCGGCGTGGTTCCGGAAGCGCTCGAATTTGCCTTTGAGACCTGTACGATCGGCACGATCGCCGAAGGTGCGACCTTTGAGATCGAACGGATTCCGGCGGTCTGCTACTGTCCACGCTGCGATCGTGAGTTTCGGCCTACGGATTGGGTTTATGTTTGTCCGAGTTGTGAATTGCCCAGTTCGGATATTCGCCAAGGTCGCGATTTGGTGGTCAGTGCGATCGAAATCTCCAGTCCAAGCGTTACCCCTTCCGAGGTTTCTTGATCGCGAAAACTTAGGGAATTGGGATTAATTCTTTTGATAGCCCTTGCGATATCGCTTATTTCTATACATGTTTAAATCTGCGGTTCGCAATGCTCCCAAGATGCCGTTGATTGAATCTCGCATGGCCATCCCGATCGAAACCTCAATGTTCGCACTTTCAAATGTGTGACGGAGACGATCCAACATATCGATCGAACTTTCGCGTGCACAGTCGATCGCCAACACTCCAAACTCATCCCCACCCAAACGGGCAACCAAGTCACACTTCCGAACTGCTGTTTGTAAACATTGTGCGGCCCGTTGCAGTAAGCGATCGCCTTCGGCGTGGCCTTCCGTATCGTTGATATCCTTGAGGCCGTCCAAATCTGCAATAAAAACACAATAGGGAGTGCCATAACGACGGGCGCGAGCCTCTTCCAATTCGATCGCCTGTTCCCAAGCCCGCCGATTGTACAAACCCGTCAGCAAATCTGTCATGCAGTCAGTTCGCATCAGTTCCAGCAAACGCGATTGCTCCACGGCGGCCAAATCTGCGGCGAGAACCGACCCGAGTAGTTGAGCCAGGAGTTCGAGGAGGGGTAGCTCTGTCTGTAAGTCCAGTGTTTTGGGTTCCGGGTCGATCGCGCAGAGCGTACCAAAGAGTTGACCCGAGGGGGTTTGGATCGGCACACCAATATACGCTCCGATGGTCATTTGCTGACCGATCGGTGCTGCCGCATAGACGGCGATCTCCTGGGCATTGGGCGCCACTCGCGGGCCAAACCCTTGCACCATCTGCGAACAGAAACTATCTGTCCAGCGTAAAACGGTCCCTTCGCTGACATCGTAGCCATGATCTTCGACCTGAAGCACAATCCAATCTTCGCCAGAGGTGCGGGTCATCATCCAAAGATTAAACCCCAGTCGTTGGTGTAAAAACGCAAGTACAGCTCGGCTCGCCGCCTCGAAGTTATCGAAGGGTATTAGGTCTCGTATCGTACTAATACTGCTGTTACCCATAATGGTTGATCTGAATCTAGCGGCTGAATTGTGGGAAGGATGACAAGCTCAATACATGGTGACAACAACGATCGTTATGAGATCTGTGTTGGAGTCTATGAAGTTGTACTACTATCATCAGCGTCTATGCCGATCGCCTGAAAAACTTGTCGTTGCTCAAAGACATCCAGCAAATCACCGCGTAACTTAAAGTGATCCGCTTCCTGACGTAGGATTTCAAACGATTTCGCCAGGGACAGACTTTTCTTATAGGGCCGATCGCCTGCTGTTAGTGCATCAAATACATCACAGATTGACATCATTTGAGTTTGGAGCGGAATCTGTTCCTGTTTAAGACCCCGTGGATATCCTGTACCGTCTAGTTTTTCATGGTGTGCGTAAGCAATTTCAGGAATTGCGGCGAGATCGGCAGTCCAGGGAATACGCTGCAAAAACTGGAACGAGTGGGTGACGTGGGCTTCGATCGCACGACGCTCCGCCTCGGTTAAATTACCACGAGCAACCAGTAAATTTTCCAAATCATCAGGACTTAATAAGGGTGTTTCTCTGCCGTCTAAATCACGGTAGTAATAAACACTCATCGCCTTCAGTTGAGCGATCGCATCCTCTCGCAAAAACTGCGGAATATTGGCTTCGACAACCGTTTCCCAATAGGCATCGAGCAGGGCCAAATCTTGGTTAAATTGCTCATCCATTGCCTGAAGTTGGGAACAATGGGGGCAGTCCTCGCCCTCGGGGTGTTGAGCGATGTGGTGGGGATGTTCGATCAGGTGGCGATATTTACGCTGGGCGCAGTCTAGCTCAAGGGTACGTCGCGCCACGCCAAAGCGCTGACGGAGGACTTCGAGCCGATCGGGGTGCAGCTTCTGACGCTTGACGAGGATGGCTTCCGGGACGCCGATTTTGCCAAAGTCATGCAGTAATGACGCGTAACGAATTTCCTTAAGCTGTTGACGACTGAAATGGGTGTCGCGCAGGATACCCCGTTTAACGTTCGAGACTTCTTCGGCTAAACGAACCGTGAGCGTCGCCACCCGTTCCGAGTGTCCGGAGGTGCTCGGATCTCGGGCTTCAATCACACTAATAGAAGAGGTAACAAACCCTTCAAAAAGGTTTTCAATATCCTCTAGTAGATTTTGCCGTTCGATCGATAAACCAGCCTGACTGGCTAAGAGTAATGAAATGCGTTCTTCTTGCTGAGAATAGGACAGGGTTTCCTCTAACAAATTCTCGGGCGTGAGAATCGTTTCAGCATTCCGTTTACGATTAATCAGTTGCAAAACCCCGAGGGTTCCACCTTTTCGATCCTGCATGGGCAGAACCAAAACCGATTTGGTGTAATAACCAATATCTAGATCGAAATTACGATTCAGACGATAGGGAACATCGGGGGATGACTCGTAGGCATCGGTAAGATTGAGGGTTTCACCCGTAATGGCGACATATCCGGCCAAGCTATCACGGGTGAGGGGAATCGCAAATTCTTCAAAGGAAATATCGGGACGTGAAGCATTTTGCGCTGTTTTAAACAGGAGTTTATCAAAGCCATCACTGCGATCGACCAGGTAAATACTACCGGCATCACTTTTGGTGATTTCACGGCTTTTTGTCAAAATCAGATCTAGCAACTCTTCGAGGTCAAAACTACCGGACAGGGCGGCAGCAACCTCTAGGAATTGTTCGAGCGGCTCGATCGAAGGCTCGTTGGGTATCTTTAATCGATCAACCATAGGATCAAAACTAAACCTGATAAAACGTGAACCCAGTTAGCCGGACTGGCCGGGAAGCTTAAACCCGGCGATGACCTTGGCGAGTGCGAAATCCTTGGCGGTGAGGCCACCCAGATCGTGAGTGGTCAGTTGGACGGTGACCGTATTGTAGGAAATACTGAGGTCGGGGTGATGACAGGCCCGTTCCGCTGGCTCTACAAGACGGTTGACAAAGTCGATCGCGGCCACAAAATCGGGGAAGACAAACCGGCGTTCCAGACACTTATCAACCACAGTCCATCCCGGCAAAACTGCAAGTTGCATCTGAATTTCAGCGGGACTGAGAAGTGACATAACTGTAGAAAATCGTTAGGGGTAGGGTGAAGACGGTGGCTCTAGGCGAGGGGCAGGCGTCGATTAAAGTTCGATCGCTGACCCTGTCCGGGTTACAGTCCTGAGATTTTGGTCAAGTGTCTGTATTTTCTTACAAACTATCCGCCCCTACAAACAACGTTAGAAAACGTAGGCTTGCAGGGGCGGTCTAGCGGATTTCTCAATTGGAACCTGACTGCCGGAAGGAACTCACAGGAGTCTAGGTTCGCAGAGATTTCATCTTAAGGATGGGATGAGTCACGCGACTCTAGGCTATTCCTAGAGAACGGCTCCGGCGCACAGCCGGTATGCTCCAAAATCGAAACCCATAATGTTACTACTGTCTTGCATGAGCACCACCTCCAATTCGTGAGACAACATCTAAGCACGGTTTGATGTTTCACCAAGGAAACAGCGGCTTAGCTGCTCGTAAGATAACACAGAAAAATTAGAGCGATCGTCTAGCCCTGTGTCGGGTTAATCCGAAATCTGTATACACCGTAGATGCTCTGCGTCGTCGCCCAACTTCGCATCACTGGACGCAGAGCGTCCCGACGGCATTCCTACGCAGAGCGTAGGAACGAGAGGGGAGCGTAGGAACAAGAGGGGATGAACCTTTGGCTTACGGTTGCTGGAGCGACTTTGCTGATCCCGAACTTACGTTATGCTGACGTGCCGAGAACGGCTAACACCCGGTGCAAGACCTCTTCATAGGCCGCTGCGACATTGCCCAAATCCTGTCGAAACCGATCCTTGTCCATCACGCGGCGCTCCGGATCGGTTTCTCGGCGATCCCAAAGGCGGCACGTATCGGGGCTAATTTCATCAGCGAGGACGATCGCCCCCGATCGCTCCCGGCCAAACTCCAGCTTGAAATCCACCAGGGTGAGATCGCAACTCGCAAAAAACTCACACAAAATACGATTGATCGTCAGTGCCATCGATCGCAGCGTTTCCACCTCTGCATCGCTTGCCACCTTGAGCAAACGGAGGCGATCGGGTGTTAACAACGGATCACCCAGCGCATCATCTTTATAGAAAAACTCCACTAGCGGCGGCTCCAACACGGTTCCCAGAGCCAGACCCGTTTGCTTACACAAACTCCCCGCCGCAAGATTACGGACAACCACCTCTAACGGAATAATTTCGACCGCCTTGACTCGCATCCAATCCACCGCAGGACTATCAATCCAGTGGGTTGCCACCCCTTCGCGTTCTAGCAACTGAAACAGATGGGTCGAAAGGGTGCAGTTAATCTCGCCCTTGCGGGAAATCGATCCCCGTTTTAACGCATTAAACGCCGTGGCATCATCCTTAAAAAAGGAGAGCAACACCGCCGGATCATCCGTTGGGTACAGTACCTTGGCTTTCCCCTCATATTGTTTTTCCGGCAGAGGATCAGGCAAAAAATCAGGTTTGACGACAGAGGAAGATTCTGACACGATCAATAAGCGCTCGTAGCGCAAACGGAACAGACGTTAAAAGCATACTGACATCGCGGCTTCCGGTGCGTCTAGATCGAATGAGATACCGGCAGACAGACCACGACGATCGCGGCTCGATCGGTTAAATACCCGGCGCTTCAGGATACACGGGGAACACAACCACGGATACCGATCCATCAGCACGAACGGTTGAGGGTTGCTCCGATCAAAATCTTAGCCAAATTCAACCCTATTGCGACGGGGTTCTCTCGCTTGTGTGAAGTTTGTATGAACTAACAGTTTTGCTATACCCAAAGTGTTTTTTTTAGCGTATTGTCATCACCATCGATTATCCAGCTTCGCTCATAAAATACCCACACAAACCTAAAATTAAGCCTCATTCTATTTTAGAAAAACCCAATCAAAAAACTCTAAGAATAATTTTTTATATCTAGACTAACAGAAATTACCTATTTTTTTAGCCAAAAACAAGATCTTAAAAAAGCATAAATAACATATATAATATGTATTAATATTTTTGAGTGTTGTCGCCCTAGCACTTTTTGATCATTCCTATGTCTCCACACCACTATCACCCGATCGGAATTGATATTCACCAAGCTTTAGTTCCCCATATTCCGGTTTCTCCGGACTTGCTACTGGTCGAAGCCACATTGGTCATGAGTAAGGCGCGTGGTCAATTCTGCACACGGGTTCAGGCGAATCATTCATCTAATTTGATGACGCTTTCTGAGGAGGCCTCAAGCTGTGTTTTGATTGTGGAAGAGGATGGATATCTGATCGGCGTATTAACAGAGCATGATTTTGTTAAGTTTGCGGCTCAACAGGTAAACCTATACGAAGTAACGGTCGGTGAGGTGATGACTGAAAATCCGATCGTAATTAAGTATGAAGATCTGACGGATTTGTTTTTTGCCTACAACTTAATGCGTCGGCATAGTATCCGGCATTTGCCCGTTGTGGATGCCAAAAATTGCCCGCTGGGTGTGGTGTCGATGTCAAGTTTGCGACAGACGTTAAATCTGACTTATTTTCTCAGGTTTCGTCGGATCGCCGAGGTGATGAACTATACGCCGATCGTTGTTCCTCCCCATACGGACATTATTGATATTGCCCAGATGATGGAGCGCCATCACATTAGTTCGGTGATTGTCATTGATGATCAAGCGGTGGGGCTGTATCCGATCGGGCTGGTGACCGAGCGCGACATTGTGCAACTCCAGTCTTTAGGGCTCGATTTTTCCAAGCTCAAGGTGGCGGATGTGATGAGCACTCCTGTGTTTTGTTTATCTCCTGAAACGTCCTTAGCGGAGGCACAGTTACAGATGGAATCTCGCCGGATTCGCCGGATTCCGATCGTGGATGGTGAGGGAGAATTGGTCGGAATTTTGAGTCAGAGTAATTTGGCGCAAGTACTAGATCCGATGGAAGTGTACGGTATTGTCGAGATTTTGCATCATCGGGTAAGTCAACTTGAGCTTGCTCGTTTGCAGTTGCTACAAACCCAAGAAAATAATCTGATTAAGGGTCTACAGCATAATGAATTTGAATTGTATTATCAGCCTCAATACAATCTCAATCAAGCGGGAGAGTTACATGGATTAGAGGCGCTCATTCGCTGGAAACATCCCCATCGGGGTTATATTTCTCCCAATGAATTTTTACCGTTGGCGGAATCAACGGGATTTATTCTGCAATTGGGCGAGTGGGTAATCCGACAGGCGTGTTTACAAATGGTCAGTTGGCAACAGCAAGCCAGTCCGGTTTTTGTGCCGCCCAGTTCTCTTTCGGTGAATGTGTCGATTAGTCAGCTTGATGTGGATAATTTTGTGGAGAAGTTTGAGCAAATTTTGGCAGAAACGGGGTGTCGAGCGGAGTGGATTGTGATTGAGTTAACGGAAAGTACGTTAGTCAGTGATGTGGGGACAACGGTTGCAACCTTTCAGCGTTTGCGTCAGCTTGGGACGCGAATTGCGATCGATGATTTTGGGTCGGGTTATGCCTCGTTGGGCTATGTACAACACTTTCCGTTTGATATTTTGAAGATCGATCGCGATTTTATTCAAGGTATTGATCTGAATACGAAAACCGCAACGATCGCCAGTTCAATTATCCAAATGGCTCACCGGCTTGGGTTATGTGTGATTGCCGAGGGTGTGGAAACTGAGGCGGAGCGGGATTTTTTACAACAGTGTAATTGTGATGTGGTGCAGGGGTTTTTGTATGGTAGACCCGAGCCAGCCCAGGAGGTGATCCGTCATTTTTCGCCGTCGTCCCAAGTAGCCTAGGGGGTGGGTTTTGTGGTGGGTTTTGTGGTGCGGCTGGGGTCTGGATCTGGTGGAGCTGGTGGGGAATTGGGGTGAAGGCTTAAGGAAAGCTGGGCTTTGTCTGGGGTGACGATCGGGGGGGTGTAGCCCAGGTGTCGCCATGCGGCGGGGGTGGCGACCCGTCCGCGATGGGTGCGAGCGAGGTAGCCAATTTGGAGCAAGTAGGGTTCGTATACTTCTTCGATCGTCTGGGCGTCTTCGCCGGTCGCGGCAGCGAGGGTGTCGAGTCCGACGGGGCCGCCGTTGAATTGTTCGATCGCGATCGAGAGCAAGCGGCGATCGGTCCAGTCCAGTCCCATCGGATCGACCTCAAACAGTTCGAGGGCGGTGCGGGCGATTTCGAGGGTAATGGTTCCGTCGGCTTTCACTTGGCTGTAATCGCGTACCCGTTTGAGCAGGCGGTTCGCGATTCGGGGTGTGCCGCGCGATCGGCGGGCGATTTCAGCGGAACCATCGGGGTCGATCGGGGTATCGAGCAGGGCGGCGGTGCGGGTAATAATTGCCGTCAGTTCGTCGATTTCGTAAAACCGGAGGCGTTGCACAAGGCCAAAGCGAGCGCGAAGGGGAGCCGTGAGCGATCCGGCTTTGGTGGTTGCCCCAATCAGGGTGAAGGGTTCTAGGGCGATGCTGCGGGTGCGGGCGCTGGCCCCTTTGCCGATCGTCACGTCGATGCGGCGGTCTTCCATGGCGGGGTACAGGATTTCTTCGGCGACGCGGTTCAGGCGGTGGATTTCGTCAATAAAGAGAATGTCGCCCGGTTGCAGGTTCACGAGGAGGCCGACGATATCCCGTGGGCGTTCGAGGGCGGGGGCGGTGGTGATTTTGCAACCGACGTTCATTTCGGTCGCCAGGATCAGCGCCATGGTGGTTTTACCGAGGCCGGGGGGGCCGTACAGCAGGATGTGATCGAGGGATTCGTTACGGGATTTGGCAGCACCGATCGCGATTTCGAGGACGGCTTTGAGGTCTTTTTGGCCGGTGTAATCGCTGAGGGATTGGGGGCGGAGGGTTTCGTCGGGTTGGGTGGGGTCACGATCGATTTCGGTTTCGTTGGCGTTCAGCAGGGTGGGGGCGGATGTGGGCTGAGGGGTTGGGCGATCGTGACGATCGTCGGGGTGGTCGGCGGGTTTTGACGAAACGATAGCCATAGTTCGGGGAAGGCAGGGCGGGAGCGAGCTGTTTAGATCCTAGGCCAGGTGTTTAGATTTTATGGTGATCGGATGGTTGGTGTTGGGCGGTGTCGGGCATGTGGGCGATCAGTTCCATGGTGCGGATGCTGACGGTGCAGACGCGATCGAGTAGGTCAATCACGTGGTCTTTGTAGTCGATAAATCGATAGGTATTAAACAGTTGGCGAATGGTGGGATCTTTGGGTGTTTTTTCTTTGTATTGGTCGAGTATCCATTCGATCGCGCTGCGGTTGCCAAGTTTGTAGTCCCAGGCGATCGCGGGGATGCCGGTTAGGGTGGTTTCGGTGTCGAGGATGATTTGACCGTTTTCTTTGTCGGCTTTGAGTTTGGCTTTATAGACGGGTTTGGGTTTTTTGCCGTGGTCAATGTCGTGGCGTTTCAGGCCGTGGGGTGGGATGGTTTCGTAGTGAATATGCCAGTCGATGAGTTGTTCGCCCCAGGTTTTCCATTGGTGAAAGTTTTCGTAGAGGGGCAATCGTGGAAAGTCGCGTTTTAGGTTGATTTCGTATTTTTGGCGGTAGGTGGGATGGTGGAGTATGGCGTAGGTGTAGTGGAAGATGTCGGGTTTGGTGATGGTGCGATCGTTGTAGTGGGTTTGGATTTGTTGTAAGCCCCAGTCGGTGATGTTGTCTTCGCGATCTAGCGATAGAGGGGAGCGTATTGAACTGGTTCAATCACGTAGAAGTTCAAATCAGTCAGCGAAGGTGTTGCAAGCGTACTAAATCCTGTTCTTTGACCTGTTGTAAAATTAATCAGCAAGTTGAAAAAATTAGAGCTTGGAAAAACATCAAAAGATTGATATATCATTCCATTAAAATGCCTATCAAAATAGAAGTTTTTCTTAGTGAAAGGTCGATAGGAGCTTATGCAAAAGCTTTTCTTTGTAAGGTTTTTCCTAATGTTACGCATTAAATATTTTTCAGTTTCTCGATCCCATTTCATATCCAAATCAAGTCGATCACCGGTATTGAGCCGATGCATATAAGCCTTGATCATATGACGGACTTTCTTTTCGAGATTTTCACGAGAGAAATCATAAACCCAGTCATCACGTTGAGTTTTGACACCAGCCGAAAATAACTTAAAGATTGCTTTTTCTGACTTTCCTGCCTTGACCTCTTTATCAATCAACGGCAACAACTGATCAAAATCGTTATCCGTCAGATTGATCCAATTGTGCTTTTTGTCTGGTGTGACGCGATCGAACGGAATATCGCGAAATCCCGTCTCCGCAAACCACGCCAGCTTATCCTCCCGCGTCATCTCATCCGTCAACGAAAAATAGAAAATTTCAGC
>RDYZ01000301.1 GCA_004293855.1 Oscillatoriales cyanobacterium
CTCCCCTTCTCCCATTTTGGGAGAAGGGGCTGGGGGATGAGGGCATTCATTGGGAGTATGCGTTTGCCCTGCCGACTGTATTGCACATTGCACCTTTGCAGGATTCAAGTGTTAGGCTAACCCGCGATCGCCTGACGCATAATTGATGTAACGAAGTTCCCTGCGGTATCCGTTTTCACCATCGCTCCGTTGCCTCCCTTAAACATTCATGGCTCCCAAACGACCCCGACCGAATGCCCGCCCCCAACGCAATTCCTCGCGCAATCCTCAACGTAACGACGATTACGATCGCTACGACTATTACGGCGAGGGGGATTATGGCGAGACCGATCGCGGTGCGGGCGGTCGTAGCACTGGGCGTGCCAAAAAATCCGACGGTGGCCAGTTCAGCTTTGGCAATCCATTGACCTTGGCACTGTTTGGCGGGATTTTCATCCTGGGAATTGGTGTCGGGATTGCCTTCAGTTCAACGGCAACGGTCAGCGAGCGCAACGTTGCTAACCGGGAATTTCTCGATCGCAACGCGCCCAACCCGGATATTTGTGTGCAGTATGGTGCAAGCGCTATGGTCGTCGAGAGTCGCGCTTACGTCACCCTTAACCCCTTTAACGTCTACATGTCCCAGCCCAGCATCGTGCCCGGTTGTGTGATGCGTAGCAACAACTGGTCTGTGCTAGAACGGGCAAAAGTCGTAACCTCCGAAGAGGTTCGGGACTGTAAAAATCGGCTCAACACCTTTGGTTTTACCGGCAATCTGGAAGAAAATCCCACGATCCAATGTATTTACCAAAACAACGGTGAAGACAATCAATTTCGGAACAATCCCGGTGTCACAGCCCCGGCGGCTCCAGATGCCGATGAACGGTTCTAAGCGGCTCTCAATTCTGTTCAATGCCGATGGTTTTGGGCTGACGATCGCCGCTTGCATTACGACGAATCTCTCGCTACGATAGTAAATCGTGTCAAATGCTCTAGAACATGCCGAAACTCAAAACGCGTAAAGCTGCGGCCAAACGCTTTAAAGCAACGGGCAGCGGTAAAAAAATCTCGCGCCGTAAAGCGTTTAAAAGCCACCTGCTAGAGCGCAAAAGCCCCTCGCGCAAAAACGCTCTGAGCCACAAAACTCTGGTGAACGAGCGCGACGAACAGAACGTCCGTTTGATGATGCCCTACATGTAAGCCGTGGTTGGGCTGCTGTGCGATTTCGATCGCACTGCCTCCCGAACGCCTTTCCGCTATCATCTATCACACTCCCTAGCAAAAATTAATGAGCCGAGTAAAACGCGGTAACGTCGCACGTAAACGCCGCAAAAAAATCCTGAAGCTAGCCAAAGGCTTCCGTGGTACGCAATCGACGAACTTCCGTACCGCCAACCAACAAGTTATGAAAGCGCTACGCAATGCGTACCGCGATCGTCGTAAGAAGAAACGTGATTTTCGTCGTCTGTGGATTGCACGGATCAACGCTGCTGCTCGCATGAATGGCATCAGTTATTCGCAACTCGCCGGTAAGCTCAAGCACGCAGGCATCGAGCTCAACCGCAAAATGCTGGCTCAACTGGCTGTCCTCGATCCCGATGGTTTTGCGAAAGTTGTTGAAGTGGCGAAAGGCGCGTAACGCGGAGTAATGGGGATGTCCGTCAAACGATCGCTCTCCATTCTTCGTTATGCTGCCCATCGGCATTTCACGACACTCTCTCACCTCTGCTCTCGATGCTCGCGACGATCGCGACTTTGGCGCATCTGTTTAGCAGGGGTATTTTTGTGGGTATTTGTAGACCGGGGCTGGAGTTCGGATCGCGTCGAGGCAGCGGATCTGGAGACGATTCGCGAGCGTGGCTATCTGATCGTGGGCGTCAAAGACACGGTTCGCCCCTTGGGATTTCGTGATGCAGCGGGAGAACTTCAGGGCTTGGAGATTGATCTAGCGCGTCAGTTAGCCGCCGAGTTGGTTGGCGATCGTGAGGCGATTCAGTTCACCCCCCTCAACAACGATGAGCGCTTGAGTGCAGTGTACGATCGCGTTGATGTGACGATCGCCCAGGTCAGCATCAATGCATCACGTGAACGGTTGGTGCAGTTCAGTCTGCCCTACTGGTTGGATGGAACAGCGATCCTGATTCCCAATCCATGCTTCTTCGGAACTGTGAGCTGTGTTGTCCCCTCGATCACCGATTTGAATCAGGCAACCATTGCCGTACTGCGGGGATCAGATGCGATCGCGGCGTTGCGTTGGCAGTTCCCGAGGGCAAGGCTGGTGGGCGTCGAATCCTATCAGGCGGCCCTAGAACAGCTTGAAACTGGCGAAGCGGATGCCTTTGCGGGGAATCGTAGCGTGGTCATCGGCTGGGCGCAGGAGTATCCCGGCTATCGAGTGTTACCGGAATACATCACGCTCCGATCGTTGGCAATTGTGCTGCCCAAGGGCGTGCAGTACGACCCGCTACGGCAAGCGGTTAACGACAGTGTCGCAGGCTGGGCGGATAGTGGCTGGCTCGCGGAACGGATCGAAGCCTGGGGCTTGGCGATCGACGGTTAGCAGCGTCGGGCCGAGTTAGACCGGCAGTGGAGATGCAATCTCATCTCGTTCCTACGTCAAACCTAGCGGCTATGTAACGCGACCGTTTAAAGATTGCTAAGGAAGCTCGCGAATCGTCAAAGAATGTAGAAAAATACGATCGAACGTTTTACATTACGTTTTTTTAGCATTTCAATTTCAGCTCGATTTAATTTTTGCCTTTACGACATGGATACCAATCTCGCCATTTCCTATCTGATCATCCTGATCGTCCTGTTGCTGGGGAGCGGCATCTTTGTCGCACGTCAGGTGTTGCGGACCCGGCGTGTAGAAACCACCTTGTCGCGCCTTCAGCAGAGCGTTCAGGAAGGCGAGGCCTCCGCAAAAGAGTATTACGAACTCGGTAGTCTGTTACTCGATAAAAAACTGTTCTCACGGGCGATCGTGCAGTTGCAACGCGCTCTCAAAGCTGATGACCTCGAAGGAGACGACAATATCGCTCTGGTCTACAACGCTCTCGGTTTTGCCTACGCGGCTCAGGAACAGTACGATTTAGCCATTCGCCAATACAAAGACGCCATCAAGCTACAACCGCAGTATGTGACCGCCCTGAACAATTTGGGTTTTGTCTACGAGCGTAAGATGCTGATTGAAAAGGCGATCGAGGTGTATGAAGCGGCGCTGCAACACGAAGCCAACAACACCACCGCTAAAAAGCGACTCGAAAGCCTCCGCCGCCGTGTCCC
>RDYZ01000302.1 GCA_004293855.1 Oscillatoriales cyanobacterium
TGATCCGCCCCTGATCTGCTTCCGGCTCACCGCTGATTCCCGCCTCGTCCAAGGTGGGTTAACGGGACGTTGCGGTCTCGGGGGTAGGGCTCGGGGAATGGCGATCGGGTACATCAAGGGGCAAGATGGCGCGAAAGTTCGAGCCGCGATTGACCTCGCTTTCGACGTCCAACCGACCGCCCATGAGGTGACAAAAGCGCTGGGCGATCGTCAGACCTAAGCCCGTGCCACCGTACTGCTGAGTGGTGGAGGCGTTGGCTTGCACAAACGGTTCAAATAAAACCGCGAGGCGATCGGGGTCAATACCAATCCCGGTATCCCGAACACTGAGCACGATAAACGCCGGTTCGGTCGGGGAGGAGGGGGAAGACGACGCAGGGTCCGCCGCCGGATCGGCCTGGGCGGTATCGCCGGGGGGGCCCACATCGCGATACACGTGGGGATTGTCGGGTTGCAGATCGAGGTCGGCGCGGTAGGGTTCAATGGTTAGGGAAATGGTTCCGTTTTCGGTAAATTTCGCCGCATTGCCGAGCAGATTAATGGCGATTTGGCGTAGCTTGCCGAGGTCGGCCCGCATCGGCTGGGTGACCTCGCAGCGGGTCTCGAAGTGATTGCCATTTTTATGGATTAGCGGTGCGATCGTGTCGCTCACCTCTTCGATAAAGACGGTCAAATCAAAGGGCTCAAGGTACAGCTCCATTTTGCCCGCTTCAATTTTAGAGATATCGAGAATATCGTTAATCAGCGAGAGCAAGTAGTTCCCAGCGGTGCTAATCTTTTTCAGATCCTCGATCGCCTCGTCATCGCCCCGATCTTCGGCCTCTTCACACATGATTTCGCTGTAGCCAATGATGGCGTTGAGCGGTGTCCGCAATTCATGGCTCATGTTGGCTAAAAACGCACTTTTGAGGCGGTTTGCCGTTTCGGCGGTGGTTTTGGCGTCGCGTAATTCGGCCTCGGCGATTTTGGCGGGGGTGATATCCTGGACGGCTCCTAAGAGTTTGCGATCGTCCGCACGGTTATTTTTCCAGTGCGGGCGGGCGTAATCCCGCAACCAACGAATGTCGCCGGTTTTGGTAACGATACGATAATCCAGACTGCCGGAACTCACGAGCCGCTCGATCGCAAACTGCCGCAGTTGATCCACATCCTCTGGCACGACGATACTCATCCAACCCTGGGTTTCTAGATCCTGGCTGGTGTAGCCCGAAATGCGTTCAAAGGCTTGGGTAACCCATTCAAACCGGAGATCGCCATTGTGGGAAACATCGGCAGCGTAAATGTAATCGGAGGTGAGTTGGGAAATGGCTCGATAGCGGCTCTCACTGTCTCGCAGGGCGGCCTCGGCACGGTGACGATCGGTGATGTCTCGTACGGCGATCGTCCGCACTTTTTGGCCGTAGTACGGCAATTGACGCCCTTGAAGTTCGATCGGCAGCATAGAGCCGTTTTTATGCTGGCCGATCGCCTCGATCGATTGTTCCGATCCCGACTGTTCGTAGAGATCGATCGTTGGGCGAGACACGGGCGCCAACAGATCCAGCGGGTCCATCCCAATCAGTTCATCGGAGCTATAGCCAAAGAGGGACACAATGGCTTGGTTGGTATCCACAATGACCCGATCGGCATAGATGATAATCCCCTCAAACGTCGCCTCGGACAGCCAACGAAACCGTTCTTCGCTTTCCCAGTGGGCCCGCTCGATCGAGGTGCGGACACTGGTTTCCAGGGCCAGGGCGATAAAGTCCGAAATCGAGTGGGCGAATTGTTGGGTATCCTCGGACCAGCGACGGGGCGGCGTCTGACGCTCAAACCAAACAAAACCGCAGACGCGCCCATCCTGCCACACCGGCACACTCAGCAAGCTCATGACCTGGTGTTGCTGACAGTAGGTGCGGACGGTCTCGGAGGCAAAGGCTTCTAGGGTGATGTCCGCGATCGCAAAGCCACGATCGGACAAGATCACCTTGGATTGGGGCTCGGGCGGACACAGATCAAGCACCAAACTGGACTCGTGCTGATGGGTCGCAACGGTGTAGCATTCCAGGCCATTTAACTGGTTCCGTTCCTGACTGTCGTAACGCCAAATGCTCACCCGATCCAATTCCAACGCTTCGGCGGCGGTAGCGGTAATGCCGCGCAGAGTCGCATTGAGATTTCCCAAATGCACTTGACTGTTTTGGGCCAGCTCGCTCGATGCGCGTCGCTGACGTTCCAAGGATTGCTTACGGGCAGCATCGGCTAGCGATCGCTGAAACATTTGGCGACCAATCTGCCCTGCCACCAATCCCGAGGCGATCGGGAGGGCATCAATCAGCCAAAGGACGGGGTTTTGGCGATGGCGCTCCGCCAGCATCGCCACAAATGAGGTCTCACCTCGATGGTTTTGCGGCGATCGCAGACGGTCGGCATGAAGATCGATCGCCCAGGCCACCAAGAGGACACCAAGCCCCGCACTCAAGCCAGCGAGCGTATACCGCAAGGTCACATGGGACAAAAAAGTGCGATCGGGGATCATGACGAAGGCAGTAAACAAGGTGCAAGGGAGCCAATGGGTCGGATGGAAGCCGATAAGATGCGGTGCTGAAAACGTCAATCCGGATGAGTCCTGACCGTAAACTCTGGACGAAAGCCCTTGGCGATCGGGGCTTTTTCCTCGCCCTCATACCCCTCGCCCTCCCGTAGGACATCGCCCTTATCATTTCCCTCGCCAAGAACCAGACTGTACGCCTCAATCTTGACTCCTACCCTAACAAATCCCGAGCAAGCCGTTGATTTTCGACAGTAAACGGGGTAGCTCGATCGGTTTTGTATCGTAATCATCACACCCTGCGGCGATGCACTTTTCACGATCGCCCGCGATCGCGTGAGCGGTCAATGCAATCACCGGAATATTAGCCGTTTTCGGTTCAGCCTTAATGCGCCGCGTCGCCTCCCAACCATCAATCACCGGTAAACCCATATCCATCAGAATAATGTCAGGGTTCTCCGTTTGCGACATCTCAACCCCTTTGCCACCATCCATCGCGGAGACAATGTCATGCCCTTTGCGCTTTAAGCGACGTGAGAGCATGTCGAGATTCATTTCGTTATCTTCGACAATGAGGATTTTAGCCATGGTGTACGCACTGCCGGACGAGGGGCCGCTGTAAGGAACGGTACGACGTCTAAGTTGAATACGGGTAATGGACGACTGCTATTGTACTGTGAACCACCGGATTCCGATGTGTCACATCATCCAGACCGCAG
>RDYZ01000303.1 GCA_004293855.1 Oscillatoriales cyanobacterium
CGCACAGAGTTTCGATCGCACACCCAAGCAGGGCTTTAAGCCCAAATTTTGTGCCACCTCGATCGCCAGATCCACCTCCTCCGGCTGTTCCAACACCAAGATCGGCTGATGCCCCAGCTTTTGCGCCAGCATCGCCGTTTCGATATAGCCGTAATCCTTATAGCCGTTGCAAATGAGCAGTGCTCCCGGCGTTTTCAGCATTGCGAGGGCGATTAATAGCTCCGGTTTTGATCCCGCTTCCAGGCCAAAGCTGTAGGGTTCACCGAAACGCACGAGATCTTCGACCACGTGGCGCTGTTGGTTGCTGTAGGGTTCACCGAAACGCACGAGATCTTCGACCACGTGGCGCTGTTGGTTGCACTTCACCGGAAACACACCCCGATACTGACCGGCGTAGCTGTAGCGGGTAATGGCCTTGGAAAAGCAGGCGTTGAGGCGCTCGATGCGATCGGCCAAAATATCGGAAAAGCGAATCAGCAGCGGCAAGCCCAGATTGCGCCGTTTGAGCGATTCGACCAATTCATAGAGATCGATCGCCCCACCGCGATCGCCCTTCGGTGACACCGTCACCCGACCGGCGGCGTTAATCCCAAAATAGGGTTCACCCCAGCCACGAATCCGATAGAGCTCTTCGCTTTGTTCGATCGTCCAGGACGATTCACCGATCGCGTCCGAGGGATCGGGCGAGTTTAACGGTGCAGCTTGGCCATTGTGAAGGGATTCGGGGCTAGAGGAAGCGAGAACCATGGGCGTTAGATGACGTTACGAAACCTTAGCGGTCAAGGTAACACGGTTCCTTGGGTCTGCGATCTGGGGGAAGGTCACCGAACCGCCAATCGTGGATATAGGCGACGCCCGATCGCGCTGGGTTCTCGGACGGGTGGGGCATGACCTCCAGCCCTCATGACCCGCTTTAAACGTCCGAAACTGCGTAGGAAACCTCAGCAGCAGAATCCGGATGCAGGCCCGTATCCGTGGTCTCCACCGGGTCGATCGGTCGCGCCTCACACCGATCGATCGCCGCTTTGACTAACCCATTAAACAGCGGGTGGGGACGATTGGGGCGTGATTCAAACTCGGGGTGAAACTGCGTCGCAATGAAGAACGGATGATCCGACAATTCAATGATTTCCACCAGACGACCATCGGGCGACGTGCCGCTCATGGTGTAGCCCGTTTCGAGAAACAGGCTACGGTAAGCGTTATTAAACTCGTAGCGGTGGCGGTGGCGCTCGTAGACCACCTCTTGCTGATACAGCTCAAAGGTTTTGGTATGGGTCGCCAGACGGCAGGGGTAGAGACCTAGGCGCATCGTACCGCCCAAATCAACCACATCTTCCTGTTCGGGTAACAGGCTGATCACGGGGTTGATTGCTTCGGGATCAAATTCAGAGCTACTGGAGGATTCGAGATGCGCCACATTTCGCGCCCACTCCACCACCGCGCACTGCATCCCCAAACACAATCCCAGGAAGGGGATTTTTTGCTCACGGGCGTAGCGAATCCCGGCAATTTTGCCGTCGATCCCCCGAATCCCAAACCCACCGGGAACGACGATCCCATCGCTGCCGGAGAGTAGCGTTTCGGCGGTGTCGGAGTTCAAATCTTCGGAGTTGACCCAACGCAGTTTAATTTCCGTTTCGTATTCCACGCCGGAGTGGTACAGCGCTTCGACAACGGATAGGTAGGCGTCGGACAGTTGGATATATTTCCCGACAATGGCAATTTCAAGACTACGTTTGGGATGGTTTAACCGATCGACCAGTCGTTTCCAGCCGGACAGATCTGGTTCGCGCTGTTCCAAGCCGAGGCGATCGATCACCGCACTCGCGAGACCTTCCGCCTCCAGCAGCAGCGGCACTTCGTAAATGCTGCTGGCGTCCGGAGAGGTGACGACGCATTCGACGGGAACATCACAAAACTCCGAGAGCTTTTCTTTAATCTTGGTGGGGACGTAACGTTCGCTACGACACACGAGCAGATCGGGCTGAATGCCGATCGATCGCAGTTCCTTCACCGAATGTTGCGTCGGTTTAGTTTTCATCTCGCCCGCTGCGGCAATCCAAGGCAGAAGTGTGACATGGATATAGATCAGATTTTCGCGACCCACATCCTTCCGAAATTGGCGGATCGCTTCCAAAAAGGGTAGGGATTCGATATCCCCCACGGTTCCGCCAATTTCGACGATGACCACATCGGAATTGGAGTTCCGACCAACCCGCTGAATCCGCGATCGGATCTCGCCGGTAATGTGCGGGATCACCTGCACCGTACCGCCTTCGTAATCTCCACGACGCTCTTTATTAATGACGGCTTGGTAGATCGATCCCGTGGTCACACTGTTAAGGCATGACATTGACGTATCCGTAAAGCGTTCGTAGTGTCCGAGATCGAGGTCAGTTTCAGCACCATCTTGGGTGACGAACACTTCGCCGTGCTGAAACGGACTCATGGTTCCGGGGTCAACGTTGATGTAGGGATCGAGCTTGAGAATCGAGACAGAATAGTCGCGCGACTTCAACAGCCGACCGAGACTTGCGGCAACGATGCCTTTACCGATGCTGGAGACAACACCGCCGGTCACGAAAATATATTTGGTCATGGTCTAGCGACGTACGAGCCGGTTCGCGTCGGAAAGGTGTGGCTGCGATCGCGACCCGGCGTTAACTATGCAAATCTTGCCATACCATTGGCCGTAGTCCGAAGGATTCGCTAAAGATTTTCGGAATGGTTGTCGGTGCTGCGTACTTCAAATGAATAAACATGATTGGATCGAACGGCTATCTCTGGTTGAACATATCGAGGGCGGCTACTTTGCCGAAACCTATCGCGCAACGGAGACGATACCCACCGCACGGACTGGCTCGGATCGATCGATGATGACTTCGATCTATTACCTCCTGACAGACGATCGCCCGATCGATCATCTTCACCAAAATCAATCGGATATCATCCACTATTTCCATGCCGGTTCGCCGATCACGTATCTGCTAATTGCTCCCGATCGCACCCTGTCCCGCGTCAAACTTGGCTTGGATCTGACCCAGGGTGAAACCCCACAGCTTTGTGTACCGGGTGGTTACTGGAAAGCGGCGGTCTTAGAGGCGGGTGAGTATGGCTTGATCGGCGAAGCGGTCGCCCCCGGTTTTGATTATCGCGATATGACGATCGCCAAGGCGACTGAGATGCGATCGGACTTTCCCGACCTGTGGCCGGAGCTAGCGGCCTATGTGCGGGCGTAATCGTTCACGGTTCCACCGTTCGGGGCAACCTGATCCGCCGTGAGGGTATGACCCCGCAAAAAGATGGAGTCCAATCAAGCAAAGCTGACTGGACTCCATCTTTTCCGAGGCTAAACATCGGGATTTAACCTATTTTGAGGGCGGACGACGAGACTTGAACTCGCGAGTGGTGGAACCACAATCCACTGCCTTAACCACTTGGCTACGCCCGCCATGCATTTTTGCGCTTGTGCATCATAGCACAGGATTTTTGAGATCCAGACTGCTCGGTAAAGGGGAAAGGATATCGCGGGTGCATGAGACGCAGAGCGCTCCGATCGGCATGGCCAGGCGGAGCCTCTACGGTATCGACAGAACTGGCTGTAACCGTCCCATCGTTGTATATCCCGGTCTATCCCAATCCCCCTGCCCCGTGCTCCCGGACAAGGGATAAGGGGAACCGAACGCACGCGATGCATACACCGTAGGCGAGGCACCGGAAGGATTAGACAAAAATCCGATGCTGTAAGGACGGCATTTGCTTACGAACACTGGCGAGGCGTTCCGGATCAATTTCGGCGATCGCCACGCCTGGGGCTGTGCCTGCATCGGCCAAAATGTTACCCCAGGGATCAATAATGACCGCATGACCGTGCGATCGACGAATG
>RDYZ01000351.1 GCA_004293855.1 Oscillatoriales cyanobacterium
CTTCCCACAATTTTTTTAGCCCACAAACATTGAGTGCTTGCATCAATTCATCCAGCAAATCATCAATTGCCAATCCCCCTTCTGAATTCAGGGCTGTTGGTGTTAACAGCGATATCAAACAGCATTTCTCTAAGCTGCAAGGGCTGGTGGTATCCATCCCGAGCAAGATCCATGCTGACGCCCTAGATCCTAGAATCCTTTGTAATAAGATTAGTAAAAAAAAAGAGAGCAAACCAAGACAGTTTCAGGATCTGTTTGCTTTAATGAACCAAACCGGCCAGACACTTTTTATTTATTGAGTTCTGAAGCTGTCCTCGAATTCATCTCGGGGTTATGGCAGAGCGGGAAGCTAGATAATCCCGACCCAAAATTTGTTCATCATTTTGACTCGTCTTGTAAAAAAATGCCAAAAGTGGTTGCGATTCATTCCTATCGCGGTGGTACTGGTAAGTCCAACTTCTCTGCCAATTTAGCAACAACAATTGCATCCCAAGGATACCGGGTCGGTGTAGTGGATACGGATGTGCCCTCTCCGGGAATTCATAATCTATTTTGTTTAGAACCAGAACAAATGCAAAAGACCCTCAACAATTATCTCTGGGGGGACGCTGCAATTACAGAAGCCGCGTACGATGTCAGTGCCAATATTGGCCTGTCGGAACCGGGAACACTTTACCTCGTGCCATCGAGTATTAAAGCGGATGACATCGCTCGTATTTTAAAAAATGGCTATGATGTCAAGCTCATGAATGACGGATTTCGGACTTTAGTTAAAAACCTAGAACTAGACTACTTATTTATTGATACGCACCCTGGATTATCCAAAGAAACTTTTTTATCGATCGCCATTTCCCACGTTCTGATCTTAATTTTACGTCCCGACAAACAAGACTATCAAGGGACGGCTGTAACCGTGGATGTGGCACGACAACTAAAAGTCCGAAAAATGTTACTTGCGATCAATAAAGCCCATAGCAAGCTCAATCTAGAAGCACTACGCCAGAAGGTAGAACAAACCTATCAGGAGAGTGTTGCCGGTGTTTTTCCCCTGTCCGAAGATCTTGTACAGCTTGCGAGCGAAGGTGTGTTTTGTGTGAAGTATCCAGAGCACCCAATTAGTCAGGAATTCAACAACGTCGCTCGACAAATTATAGCGAACTAGAATGATATTTAGCTGTAAAAATTCCAAAGATTTAGCATTATTGCTCAGTGCCATTGAGTACCAAAGTTCATGCTATCGATGATGGGTCAAACGGCAGGCTCTCGGATTGTCCGCAAGTTTCGCCTTCGCACCACGCTACTAATCCCCTTTGTTTTGCAAATCGTGACGGCAGTTGGAGTCGTGGGCTATCTTTCCTTTCGGAATGGAGAGCAGGCTATTCGTGATTTAGCCAATCAATTATTAGAGGAGAAGGGTAACCACATTGAGCAACGTATTTTGGCGTATTTTGATCAGCCCCAAGCGATCGTACAAATGACCCATGCGACACTGCAAAGTGGTAGCCTTAACCTCGAAAATTTTGAGGATTTGCATCGTTACTTTTGGCAAGTTATTACTCAAGAAAAACTCGGAGATTATCTGTATCTGGGAACATCACAGGGGGAATTTGTCGGGGTTGAACGTCGTGATGATGGTCAAACAGAACTCCGAATTCGGACATTGGATCAAGCCTTTGAGCGTCGAACATATTTGCTCGATGATCAAGGTAATCTGGAGAAACTAATCGGTAATGCCAACTACGATCCGCGCGATCGACCTTGGTATAAAGCGGGTGAAAAATTGCAAAAACCTGGTTGGAGCCCAGTTTTCGCGTCGTTCTCTCGCCAAAATAATTCTTTAGAAATCTCGCCCATTCAACCCATTTTTGATCAAACTGGTCAAGTTCTAGCGGTCATTTCCATGAACTTGCAGCTTGTCCGCATCACTGATTTTCTTCAGTCCCTGACGATTAGTGAACATGGTCAAAGCTTTATTATTGAGCGATCGGGTGATTTAATTGCCAGTTCTGTGTTACCGGAGCCATTCATTCTCTCTGGCACAGGAGAAGAGCGTCAGATTCAACGTTTAGCTGCGATCGCCGCTCCAAACCTGCCATTAACACCACTCAACAATTACAACTTACCCTGAACGGTCAGCGCCACTACATCCAAATTTTGCCCCTCAAGGATGGCCGAGGTATTAATTGGTTAACCGTAGTTATTGTGCCGGAAACAGATTTCATGGCACAAATTCATAAAAACACCCAAAATACAATTTTCCTTTGCTTAGTTGCTTTAGTTTTTGCGATGAGTATTGGTATCGTAACCTCTCGCTGGATTACTCGTCCTGTGCTTCGGGTATCGAAAGCCGCTGACTCCTTAGCTAAAGGTAATTTGGATCAAAATATTCTTCCCCATATTATTATCGAAATTGATACTTTAGCTAGCTCATTTAATGGCATGGCTAAGCAATTAAAAGGATCGTTTAAGAGCCTAGAGCTAAAAAATGAGGAATTGCGTATTGCCGAAGAGAACTATCGCAGCATTTTTGAAAATGCCTTAGAAGGTATTTTTCAGTCTTCACCAGAAGGGCGATTTATGAATGTTAATTCTGCTTTGGCAAACATTTATGGCTATGACTCCCCAGAGGAGATGATCGACAGTGTGATGAATATCGGGAAAGAACTTTATGTGAATCCTGAACAACACATTGAATTGGAGAGATTACTAGATCAACACGATGTAATCAAGGATTTTGAATACCAATCTTACCGTAAGGATGGGGGAGTTATTTGGATACAGATTGATGCACGGGTCGTAAAAGATAGCCGTCATCAAGTCTTGTACTACGAAGGTATGGTACAAGATGTTACCGATCGCAAGCGTCAAGATGAGGAATTAAGGCGGCAACTTGAGGAACTTAAGATCGAAATTGATCAGCAAAAACGAGAAAAAGAAGTTGCTAGGCTAACGGAAAGCAGTTATTTCCAGGAGGTGCAGCAGGAGATCGAAAATATCGATATTGATGAATTTTGGGGTGCTTCTTAAGTTCGTTTCACGTGTCCTAATTATTTGTTGACTCAATCATACCGCGTCATGGATTTTAATTACTTTGATCAGCTTCGGGATGAGGTTTTTCAGGCCATTAATGGTTATAGCCCGGACAGTAACCCTCGATTTCATGAAACCCTGCAAGCCTGCTTTCCTGGAAGCCTACCGATGGCTAACTATGTTCAGCAAACCTATAAAATGCTCAATTCCTATGGATTTGATAAGGGAAAAACGATCGGTATGGTAGCCATTTGTCGTGATGAAATCACAGACACTTTCACCCAAGAGGTGATTAAGTATTGGGGTAAAACGTTTAATTGCTGTAGTCTGGCCGGATTTTTGATGATGGGTCGTACGGGACTAGCGGCTGCGACAGACCATACACCGATCGTGGATGGTATCCGGCGATTTACGTTTTATGCCATGCCCCATATTGCTATTTCCAAAGATGGTGAAATTGGCAAGGTTTATCGGGATGGTATCCAAAAAGCCTCTCATGCCTGTGGTGCCTTAGAAGCCGTGGTAAATGAGCTTCGATCGGGGTGTCTTCAACTGGTGATGGATATGCAAGATGTGGAGCAATCGATCATCCGTCAAAAGATTCTTTCTACCATTCAGTATGGTGATAAACCGGATCTGGTGGAAATGACAAAACTGGCTAGTCAGATTATTAATCAAGATGTCGATCTACTGTTAAATACTTTAGATAGCTCTATTTTTCACTATGCCGTGATGACGGGGATTCAGATTCATGGCCCCTTAGATACCCACTGGATTTATCCTCAGCAGTTTTATGTGGTGGGTTCTCATATTCCGGGTGGTAAACAAGTGATTGAGGCTGACTATAGTGATACCTGGACGGATGATGTTAAATAAAAACCATTGGCTTATTTTTAAATGGTGCAAAAGCCTCACGATCGAATTGGTATAAACTCGCTGGACGTCCGGCTCCCCGTGAAACTTTTTCACCCGTATCACCTAAAATGCCGAGCTTTAAAACTCGTGTTCTAAAGTTGGAATAATCTGAAAAATTTTCACCAAGAACGGCGGTATAAAGCTGGAATAAATCGCTGAGTGTAAACCGATCGGGTAAGACCTCAAATGCTATGGGACTGTATTCCAATTTATTTCGTAAACGCCGATAGCCATACTCCACAATTTGATCGTGATCAAACGCCAACATTGGCACATTATTCAAGGGATACCAGGCGATTCCATTGACGCCTTCCGCAATTAACTGTGCTTCGTCGTAGCGCACGAGGGCAAAATAACTGACGGATAGGTAGCGTTCGTTGTAAGAATCGGGTGCTTCCCGTGGGTCGCGCTCGGGGCCGCCAAAGGTGTAGAGCTGTTCGAGATACAGATTATTGACGTGGATTTTTTCCGCTAACACACGATAGGCGGCATCTTCGAGCGATTCGCCTTGACGTACTAGGGTTCCGGGTAAACTCCACTGCCCGATCGACGGATCATCGTCACGCATGACCAGCAGCACCAGCACGCGACCCTGGGCAATATCCACGGAAAAAATGACGTTATCGACCCCCACTTTAAAATCAGCCAAGGTCAAATCTGAGGCAACCTTGACCGTCGCAGCCCTGCGATCGCCCCGTTTGTCTGACATTAGCCATTTGCTCCTAACTCAACGGATTGCGGCATCGGCACGTCGTATAGCTTGCAGCGTTCGATATAGGCCGCCACTGGAGCCGGAATCACCGCAGCATCAAGGGTTTGACGATAGGTGCTCGACGAAATTGCGGGGCCTTCCACATCTGCGATCGTGACGTTTCCCCAGGTGCGCAGGGTGGCCAAGGCGTCCAGGTCGATGGGATAACCGGGACGTGGAATGGCGATCAAGTCACACGCTTGCAGCAGATCTGCCGCCCGATACCAGCGTGGCAATTGGGTGACCAAATCCGAGCCGATCGCAAAGGTGAAGTGGGCGTCAGGCCAGAGATCCTTGGCCCGCTGCACGCTGACAATCGATCGCATATGACTCAATTCTGGGCGACATTCCACATTGTGACACGGTGACTCTGCCGCTCCGGGTTGTGCGGGGGCTGTGGTGGACTCGGATGATCCCGATCGCAGGGTTTCGACCATCAAGGCCAACATTTCCGTGCGCTGTTCCAGGGGAGTACGATCGGGTTTAAAGGGATTATCCGACGCCCAGATCACGACGCGATCAAAGCGATCGGCGAGCCAGCGAATGACGG